>CAYQNS010000011.1:0-42700 GCA_964418755.1 uncultured Desulfobacteraceae bacterium | reverse complement strand
CTGTTGATGCTTAAATGGAACGACGGGCTATCGGCTATATTAAATTAACAATGCCGTTAAAAAGAACCGCCATCTTCGGCAACCGATCCATGATGCTCGCAAAAGGACCGTTATTTCTCCGGATTCGGGAGACGGATGCCAAGAGGCATTCGGAGAGTTTTTTTAAATGAATCCGGTCTGCAAAATGGTAAAAGGCGATTTGAAAAAAATAAAAAAATTGAGAAATTACTTGCCCGGGCGGAATCGAGCGGACGCATGATTCTAAGATGTGATCAGATGGATTGGGCGGCGTTGATGGCTCAAACTTCCTTGTCTGAAGATAAGGTCAGGGGAACCTTGAAAAAATTGATTCCCTCCTCCTGCATTGTTTTTTCTTCCTGTTTGGTACTGACACCGCGTATGTTTTTGGGTTCGGAAGCACCATAATGCATCTTCAGTGCTTCTTTTGCAAAATCAGACCCCACGTCGGCAAAATTTTTTTTAACATAATCGGTAATTTTTCTGCTGATTTTTTCGAGGTCCGTTTTGCCGGATAACCCGTCTGACGCATGGGTTCCCTTTATCGCAAAAGTCGAAAGCATTTTCGAAACAGAGGTATCGTTGCACATCGGGCATGAGATCAATCCCTCCCGGCTCTGTCGGTCAAATGCTTTATTGTCTTCGAACCAACCTTCGAATGTATGTCCGTTGGCACATTGCAGGTCAAATACGATCATAATAAAGTTTTACCATGAATAACGGCTGTTAAGTAAATAAATTGTCCACAGGCAATTACTAAGCTATTTCAAATTAGCATAATCAATATTGTTTTAAAAGAATATTATTGACAGAATTTACTTTTTCAACACAATATGCGTCATGTTGATCCAAGGGGGGCTGATACTTTTGGGATATTTTGCGCAACCATCCTGATATATTTTTTACAAAGGTATCAATTTTTTCAGGGCCAAACTATAGACATGGAGCGTTTCAATATGAAACAAATTGTTTTGATAGTATCGTTTTTAGTTCTAACATCGGGAATTGCACCCGCCGAGACCATGTTCGTTTCAGACCGAATGGAGATAACTCTCAGGACAGGGCCTGGAAGCGATCGCAAGATTATATCCATGCTGATATCAGATGAGGTAGTTGATGTCCTGGAGACCGAAAACGGCTGGTCTCGTGTACAGCTTGCTGATGGCAGGGAGGGATGGGCAATTACCCGGTTTCTGACATCCAGCCGGCCCAGTCGCATTACCCTGAAAGCCCTTAAGCAGGAGCATGATAAACTTTTAACGGAAATTACAGACCTGCGGCAAAAAAATATATCACTTACGGATGAAAAACAACAGGTCGGCAAAGAACTTAAGCAGAATAAAATCCGCAGCACGGAGTTGAGCCGATCTTTTGAAACGCTCAAAACCGAATCCGCCGGATTTATCCAACTTCAGTTGGATTATAAAAATGCCATGACAGCACTCAAACAGCAGACACAAAGAGCGTCGGAACTGGATACTGAAGTTGAAAAATTAAAATGGAATCAGAATGTTCGCTGGTTTTTAAGCGGTGCCGGGGTCCTTTTACTGGGGTTCATCATCGGTTTCAGCACGAAACGTCAGCGGAGGAGATCCTCTTTGCTTTGAGGTGTAAGAAAAGTGGCTTATCATGGAAATTAAAACGGATTTTCTGATCATCGGCAGCGGCATCGCAGGGCTGACCTTTGCATTGAAGGTGGCCAAATTCGGCAGCGTTGCCATTGTAACCAAAAAAGGTGTGCAGGACAGTAACACCATGTATGCCCAGGGGGGTATCGCCTCCGTATTCGGCGGCCGGGATTCGTTTGATCTGCATATTCAGGACACCCTTGCCTCCGGGGACGGATTGTGCAATCAGGACGTCGTGGAAATGGTGGTGAAAAACGGACCTGACAGAATCCGCGAACTCATTGACCTTGGGGTAAATTTCAACATCAAGGACTCCGCAGATGCCGGACGGACGTCCTCTGAAGGTGTCCCGGAGCTGGACCTGGGCCGTGAAGGCGGGCACTCTGAAAAACGGATCGTCCACGCCCAGGATATGACCGGCCGGGAAGTTGAAAGGGCCCTTGTGGCGCATGTGAAAAATCATGACCGTATCGATTTGTTTGAGAACCATATCGCCATTGATCTGATCACCCTGTCCACCCGTATGCAACGGGGGCTGGTCACAACCGTTCATGAGGATCGGTGCTGCGGCGCTTATGTGCTGGACCAGACCACCCGCAAGGTAAAAACCTTTCATGCAAAAACCACACTGCTGGCAACCGGGGGTACCGGAAAGGTATACCTTTACACCAGTAATCCCGATGTTGCCACGGGAGACGGTATTGCAATGGCTTACCGGGCGGGCGCCACCGTGGCAAATATGGAATTTGTTCAGTTTCATCCCACCTGTCTGTATCATCCGGAGGCAAAAAATTTTCTTATTTCGGAGGCCGTCAGAGGCGAGGGCGCCATACTCAAAGATTCAGCCGGCAACCCGTTCATGCATAAATATGACCCCCAAAAGGACCTGGCCTGCCGGGACGTGGTGGCCCGGGCCATTGATACGGAACTCAAACAGAGCGGAGATGATTCGGTCTTTCTCGATATTTCCCACAAAGATACTGATTTTATTAAAAAACGATTCCCCAATCTTTACAGTAAATGCCTGAGTTTTGGCCTTGATATGACCCGAGAACCGGTTCCGGTTGTTCCGGCGGCCCATTATATGTGCGGCGGCGTGGTAACCGACATGTTTGGCCGTACCGATATCAACAGGTTGTATGCCATCGGTGAAACCGCCTTTACCGGGCTCCACGGCGCCAACCGTCTGGCCAGCAATTCGTTGTGTGAAGCCCTGGTATATGCAGATACGGCGGCTACACAGGCTATCGGGGACATGCAGAATAAACATCTCGAATGTATACAGAACCTACCCCCCTGGGATGAAGTCGGGACAACTGCCAGCGATGAGGGGATCATGGTGTCCCATAACTGGGACGAAATTCGGCGATTTATGTGGAATTATGTGGGCGTTGTCAGATCAGACAAGCGCCTGGCCAGGGCCCGACGCCGGATTGACAATATCCGGAAGGAAATTCAGGACTATTACTGGAATTTCAAGGTGGCTGCCGATCTTATCGAACTGCGCAACATCGCCGTAGTGGCCGAACTGATCATCCGTTGTGCCATACACAGAAAAGAAAGCCGGGGCCTTCACTATAACATCGAGTACCCCGTGCGCAACGATAAACGCTGGCAAAAAGATACATTTCTGCGCAGGCCGTTTTTAGGATAGGCATCTGCCCGCCGCATATTTTTACTGTAAATTTCCTATAATTTTTTTACGTCGCCAAGCTGCCGTTTAAATATTTCAGGATCTGAAACCGGTATGTTGCACATTCCCCGTTCACAGACAAAAGCGGTGGTTTTTTTGCCGATGGCCTCTTTTTCCTTGAGCCAGGGAATGATCTGTAAAAGGGAATCGTTCTCGTCACCTTCATAGACAACGATCAGCTGTCGGTTCGGTATAAATCGTTTTCTCAGCACGTCGAGAAACGGTTGCGCCCCTTTTGTCCGGCCTTTCGGGGATACGATAACGATTTCAAAGGGGATATCAAGATACGTTTCAACGGCAAGGAGCATCTCGGCCATGGCGGCCGGGTTTTCCCCCAATATATTCGAAAACGATTTCAAGGCACTTTCGGCCCTTTTCCGGTAAGTGTCGTCGGTGGTCAGCCCATAGAGTCTCAAGAGGTTTGATACGGCATATGAATTTCCGGACGGCAGTGCGCCGTCATAGGATGGTTTTTCTCTGGCGATGAGGCGTTCATGGTCGTTGCTGGTCATGAAAAACCCGCCATTTACCCGGTCTTCATAGTGATCTTTGAGTATCTGATCAAGTGCGATGGCGTGCTTTAGCCAGGCTGGGTTGCCTGTACTTTCAAACAGATCAAGAAGCCCGGTAATAAGGAAGGCATAATCGTCAAGATAGGCGTTATAGCGCATGTGCCCGTCTTTGTAGCTTCTGAAGAGCCTGCCGTCGAGGATCATTTTGTCCAGAATAAATCGGGCAGCCCTTTCCGCCGTCACTACATATGCCTTGTTATCAATAATGAAGCCCGCCCGGGCGAACGCGGAGATCATCAGCCCGTTCCAGGATGTCAGAATCTTTTCATCCCTGAGGGGCGGTTGGCGCCGATTCCTTTCCTTATAAAGGTGTTTTTTCGACTCATCCAGGATTTTTTTCAGTTCGTTTTCCGACAGATTCAGCTTATGGGCCACATCTTTCACCGGTTTCGGCGCATGGAGGATATGCCGGCCCTCAAAATCGGGAATATCTCCCACGGAATAATATGCCTTGACCGCCCGTGCCCTGTCGCCGCCCAGAACATCATTGAGTTCCTCCGCGGTCCAAGTGAAAAACCATCCCTCCTCCTGTTCACCGGACAGAGTCATGGAATCAGCGTCTGTTGCGGAGAAAAAAGCCCCTTCAGGAGATGTCATTTCCACCGTCACGTATTTTAAAATCTCTTTTGCCGTCTGCGCAAACGCATGGTGGCCTGTGGCCTGGTATCCTTCCAGATAGGCGATGGCCAGTAGCGCATTGTCGTAAAGCATTTTTTCGAAATGGGGAACGAGCCAGGACTCATCCGTGGCATAGCGGTGAAAGCCGCCGCCGATATGGTCATACATACCCCCGGAAGCCATCATGGCAAGTGTTTTGACCGCCATCTTCAGGACTTCGTCGTCTCCTGCCCTGCGATGATAGCGAAAAAGAAGCCGTACCGGAAGGCTGGAAGGAAACTTCGGTGCCCCTTTTATCCCACCGTGAACCGGATCGTACAGTTGTTGATACTCTTCCATGACCCGGTGGAGGACATCGGCTCCGGGAAGATCGATGCCGTGGTCCGGGTTCAGCATTCCTTTCACGATATCGGTAAGCTGTTCCCCTCTGCTGCTGACGAGTCTTTTTTCCTGGTGGTAGGTTTCGGCAATTTTTTCCAGCAGCGTCAGAAAACCGGTGACCGCCCCCCGGTCCCCGTCCCTTGCCGGAAAGTAGGTGCCGCCGTAAAATGGTTTTTTATCCGGTGTCAGCCATACCGTCATGGGCCACCCGCCCCTGCCGGTGAGCGCCTGGACAGCCGCCATGTAGATGGCATCGATATCGGGCCTTTCCTCACGATCCACTTTTACGGCAATGTAATTTTCATTGATAAATTTTGCGATCTTTTCGTCCTCAAAGGACTCTTCTTCCATTACATGGCACCAGTGGCAGGTTGAATAGCCGACACTCAAAAAGATTGGACGGTCCAGGTTTTCGGCCGCTTCAAAGGCCTCATCACCCCAGGGGTACCAGTCCACGGGATTATGGGCATGCTGGAGCAGGTAAGGACTCGATTCAAGAAACAATCGGTTTGTATATTGGGCGGTTCCGTCGGGTCGCAGATGACGGGTGCGCGGCTTATATCCGGGGCCTCTATTTTTTTTCATTTCTGCGATCTGGTCAGTCAGCATTTGATACCTTTCCCGTGACGGCGATATTTTTCAAGCTTTTTTCATACTGGCGCAGCAGTTTCCAATGGCAGTAAGCCGATGGATTTACCCTGTGGTTTTTCAGTTTACGGGTAATGGCTTTCAGGCCCATTCCCCGGCGCAGCAGATATGCGAACACAATCATTCCGGTTCGTCCTACGCCAAAACGGCAGTGGACAAGGATCTTTTTTTCCTCCTCAATTTTTTCTTCAACCCATTTGATTACTTTTTCAAGGGTTGCCAGGTCCAGTGCACACTCATCTAGAATGGGAACATAAAGTACCTTAAATCCTTGCTTTTTCTGAATTTCGCAAAGATCGCAAAACTCTCCGTATAAATTGACGATGGCGGTTATGCCCTTTTCTTTAACAAAAGCCAGATCCTCATATGAGAGGGTCGCATAGCCGGCTGCCAGTTGATCCGTAACCCATTCCATTTTGTATTGAGACAAAGTATCTCCTTAGAATTCGTATAGAAATAAGGTGGCAATTTTGAAATGTTACCCATCATTTGCAAAATGGTATCTGCCTTTAAAAAAATCTTCGACAAAGGGTGCCACTTGGTCTTCTGTTTTCAAGTACATATCCATCAAACGTGTTGCACCCAGAAGCCGTCCCAGCATATCCAGATGGAAAATGGTTTCCGCCTGATCTCTGGAAACAAAGCCGGCGTCAACCAGATCCATCTTATGGTGTACATCAAATTCGAGTCGGGCAAGAATTCGCACCAGAAAATCAGCGCGCAGCAGTCTGTGATCGATATCAGCACCCCCTCCGGAAAATCTGAGCCGAAGCTGGTTTTCATCGACACCGGGGCCGCATATCGCCTCCACCAATACAAAATGGTATCCGAATTTCAGGTTCATGTTTGCATAATTTTCAGCCAGAACCGCATAGCTGTTAAACATGGCATTGTCAGGGCTGATGATGCCGCCGTTCATCACAATACGATCATGCTCGGCCCAGTTAAAATGGCTGAATTCCCCCCACTGAATATCTGGGTGCAGCAGACCCTTTAAAACAGCCACCATGGGTATACTGACGATCTCTTTCATGCCAATGGTTTTTTTCTTTTTTGCATCATCTATAACACCGCCCCCGACATCAAGGATATTGAACTTCATGGGTATTTCCGTTTCCAGTTTCTGGGTGCCCCCTGTTTTCAACCATCGTTTATCACTTAGGTGAAACATTTTTTTAAGGGCTGTTTCATGACAGAATCGAATGACATCCTGGAGACTGCGGCAGCCGCCCGGATTGAAATTGTCTGCTTCAGGGTCTATCAATGCCAACGGGGACACGAAGCTGATCATATATGCCATGCGCCGCATGAAGGGGCTGTTGGTAATGGGTCGAATCCTGGCACAGGGGCTTTCCAGCATCTCCTGTATTCGGCCTTCATATATATTTTTGTTGTGGGTGTCCACGGTTACGATGGTTGAAGGGGATAGTGCATCAAAAACCTTCGGCATATTAACAAGCACGGGAACGCCGAATTCACGGGCGACAGAAGCAAAATGACCGGCACTGCTGCCTTTTAACGTAATTACAGCCGCCACCCTGTCCAGAATTTGTACAAGATCCGGCGATGCATTGGTGGCGACCAGCACGCAGCCTCGGGGGATTGCATGGACATCGGTTTTTGTTTTTGCATGGAAAACAGGGCCGGAACCGATTCCGTGGCAGGCAATTTCGCCGCCTGAAACAAGAACAGGCGCGGGAATGGATTCAAGCCGGCAATCCAGTGGACGGGAAGCTTCTATACTGACTGTCTGCAAAGGCCTTGACTGAAGCAGAAAAAATTGCCCGTCTTTGTCCAGGCACCATTCAATATCCTGTGGCGTCTGAAAAAAATCCTCCAGGGCAAGACCGTATCGGGCTATAAAATCGACATGTTCATCTCTTAACAGGCGTTTTGTCTCTTTTCTATCCCGGGTATGGATTCTGAAAGCTTCTTTGCCGGAAATCGGCGGGATACGATTTTTGGATATATATATCTTTTCTGAAGCAACCCGTCCGTCCAACAGGGCCTCACCCGTACCTTTGACCGAATGAATCACAATCCTGTTGCTGTCCGGATCAAGTGGATCATCCGTGTAGATCACACCGCTGACCCCTGCATCCACCATTTCAATCACAAGCACCGCCATCTGTGTTTCCAGGTCAGACAGTCCGCAGTTGATCCTGTAAAATAATGCCCGATGTGAATACTTGCTTGCGATGACCTTTTTGTAAGCGGAAATGATAGCTTCCGGTCGGCAGTCTAAAACCGACCGGTACTGGCCGGCAAAAGAGAGAGTGGAATCCTCCCCCACGGCACTGCTCCTGACGGCAAATTTTATGTTTTTTTCGTTTTCAGGCCAGATAGATTTTATTCGGTTTTGGATATCTTCAATGATAAAAGGCGGGACATGGGCCTTGTCAATAAGGGTTTTAATTCTATCTGCGGTTTGATGGACAGCATCCGGCGTATCCATGTCAAGGCCGGAAAGAAGGATGTCAATCTTATCGCGCAGGTCGTTTTCATCAAAAAATGCATTAAAAGCCCTTGTGGTGATCACAAATCCTTCCGGTACGGGAAAACCGGGGCCCTGGCAAATTTTTGAAAGATTTAAAGCTTTTCCACCTGAAAGAGAAGGTTCTTTCGCCTCTTTTGATTTGAGGGAAAGTGTCCATGGCCCGGAGATATCAGGGATGCCATCATCAAACAGATACCGGGCATAGGTGTCAATCTTGTTAAAATATGGCCGTAGCGATTCCATGCCGTTGCCGGCAATTATTTGAATGTCATCTATGATATCAGATACAGTCAAAGACAATTCATTGTACTTTTCGGTCACCCGGGTTATGTCTACGGCCACCTGACGATAATAGATATCTTCAAATTCCGCCATGAGCGTATGGGCTTTTTTGTTGTTTGTTAACAAGGACATGAACGCCTTGTATTGATTGCGGGCAATACCGTCGGGGGTAAAAATTTTTGAAGTCCAGTATTTAAAAAGATTGCGAATCGGCATTTGTCACCTTTAATGAGCCGTTGGAATGATATCTTCACCTGTTATGATCCGTGCAGAACGATAGTAAGCGTTATTGCCCGCTTCGCCCGGAATCAGGAAACGCTTAACCTGGGTCTCCGTTGTTTTTTCCCCCTTCAATTTGTATTGAGCGCATGACGCCAATGACGAATTCAGCCGATTGGGTCAGATCCGTTTCGAGCCAGTGGCATACTTCATTCGGATTTTGGTTTTTCATGCCATCAATCATTTTTTTGTGATAATCAGGGCCGGTTTTGGGATCTTTAAACAAGGTTTGGCGAAACATAACATGATAATAGGGGCTGACCTGTTTATATAGATTTTCAATCATGGACATCAAAATGGGCATCCGGGTCTCTCGATAAATCGTAAAATGAAACTCCTGATTGGCGCGGAGAAGCCCAGCCACGTCATGTTCTCGGTGGGCCTTGGAATACAATTCAGTTAGATTCTCCAGCAGATGCAGCATCCCTTCTTTTGGGGCTATGGCCACTTCCCTGGCTGCCGGTAGTTCCAGCATGAGGCGAATTTTTAAGATTTCTCTGAAATTTTTTTCGGAAAGCTCGTTGACCGTAACGCCTTTTTTGGGCTGAACGGTAATGAAGTTACGTGCTTCCAGACGACCGAGGGCCTCCCGGATGGGAATCCTGCTGATACCCATCTGCCTGGCCAGTTTTTCCGTGACAAGCTTTTCTCCCGGTTTGAAGCGGGCCGTTATGATAGCGTGCTCCAGTGCGTTATATGCCTTTTCTTGAACTGTCGTATTTTTAATAAACTCAAGAGCGCAGCCGGGTTCTGTTTTTTCGAAAAAGGTTGCTTTTTTTTGTTTTGTAGGCGGTATGTTATAATAATCCGCCCATGTTTTACGAAGGCTCAACAAACCGCTCATTTTTTCTAAACCGGCTTCCTCAAACCAGCGGCTTGCTATCCGGGATGCACTCGAAATGGACAAGGGGCCATTGCCTTTTCTGGATTTGAAGAGGAAGTCTTCGGTATCGGGGTTCAATTCTTCAAGGTAGCGCTGGAAAGTTTCATGCGTTTTCGGCCCAATGGTCGTAGGCCCATTCCGTTCCGGCTTTATCCCGAGTGCCGCCACCTCATCGCCGACATTCAGTCCTTGCAAGTCACAAACCTTGAGCTGTAGCAATTGACTCGCCGGGGAACCGGTTTCCAGTGCAAGATCGAACAAAAGTAAATCCCTGTTCCTAAAACGAATAAGAGACCTGATTCGGTTTATCGCTTGAAGATCCGGGATGGGATTGGTCTGTGACTGTCGTATTTTGGCTCCGGTCTTATTTTTCATATAGAAAACCTGTTTTTTTTCTTTTTAATTATTGGATATCAGTGCTTTTGTAATATATATGTCATTCAAAGTCAAGTTTTACATTTTATCAAAATTTTTACTGGGTAATAAAATTAATTTATTATCAAGGTAAAATTCATACTTCTTTACTGAAATATAACTAAAACGGTATAGTAGCAACATGTTGGGTGTGGATTTTTAAGCTGCATGAAGCCGCATAGTCGAATGCTATAAAATAATTGCTTGACATTATATTTTATCCAATATAACGATATGAAAAATATATCTCATTGACTTTGGCGGTATGATTTTTACAATTCATACCGGTGTCTTATCTGCAAATGGTCAATTGAATCGATTTCTTCCAGTGACGTTACATAAAAACTCCTTATTCAAACGGAGGGAATAAGCCGAATGAACGGCGCCGAAACCATAATCGAAATGCTCAAGCAACACGGAGTGGAAATCCTTTTCGGTGTTCCCGGTGACACCAGCATATCTCTTTATGAAGCACTATATGACGAAAAGTCTACCATCCGGCACGTCATGGCCCGGGACGAACGATCAGCATCTTTCATGGCCGATGCCTATGCACGGTTGTCACACAAGCCGGGCGTCTGCGAATGCCCTTCCGGTGCCGGCCCGCTCTATGCCATACCCGGGATCGCAGAAGCCCATGCCTCTTCTATCCCGGTGATCCTGCTGACTTCGGACATCCCTCTTTCCGGTGAAGGCAAACAGACCATTACCGAACTCGATTGTCAAAAACTGTTTGAACCGGTCACCAAGTGGTCTTACCTCGTAAAGAACGTCAACAAAGTCCCGGAATGTATGCGCCGGGCGTTTCGTATTGCCACTACCGGACGGCCGGGAGCAGTTCATCTGGCCCTGCCCCGGGAAACGCTTATAAACGAGTTTTCCGGCGCTTCTGAGGATATCTACGGCGAGGCCGAGTGTTGCGGCTATCCAGCCTATCGGACCCGGGGCGCGCGAGATGTTCTCGAACAACTGGTAAAGGTCCTGAGCCAGGCCAAGCGTCCCCTGTTGATTGCGGGCGGCGGGGCCAACCATGCCCAGGCCGGGACGGCGATTCAAACCCTGGCCGAGTGGCTGGCCGCACCGGTGGTTACCACGATTTCCGGCCAGGGCATTATTCCGGACAACCACCGCCTGTCGTTAGGGGTCATCGGCGACAACGGGTTCCACCCGCATGCACACCAGGCTGTCGAAGAAGCGGACGTTCTTTTTTACGTCGGATGTAAAATGGGCTCTGTATCCACGATCAAGTGGTCATTGCCGCACAACAGGGATGAACGACGGATCATCCAGGTGGATCTGAATCCTGAATTCCTGGGCAATAACTACAAAAATGCCTTAAGCGTCGCCGGTGATGCCAGGCTGGTGCTGGAAGATGTGCTGATTCTTTTGAAAGGAAAAATCACCCAACGTGAGGTCTCTCCATGGGTGGACGCCCTCAACCGGAATCGAAAGGCGTTCTGGGAAGCCGCGCAAGCCCTGTTTCAGGCTGACGATGTTCCTTTAAAACCCTGCCGGGTGATTGCCGCCATGAATCGCCACCTGTCGCCCGGTACCATTGTGATTGCGGATGCCGGAACGCCGACGCCCTACATCACCCGCTATCTAAAACTGGAGGGCAACGGGTCCCGATTTATCATTCCGCGTGCCTACGGCGGTCTGGGGTATGCCATTCCAGCCGTTGTCGGAGCCCACTTTGCACGCCCGAACGCAAAACTCGTAGCGCTGTTTGGTGACGGCAGTATGGGCATGTCGGCAGGAGAACTTGAGACCCTGGCGCGTTTGAACATCCCGGCAGTGCTGATTCATTTTAACAACGCCATGTTCGGCTGGATCAAGGCGCTCCAGAAGCTTCACTGCCGGGAGAAATATTTTTCCGTGGATTTTATGTCTGGAGACATGTCGGCTGCGGCAAGCGCTTTCGGGATAAAGAGTTATCGTGTTACCACAGTAGATGAATTAGAAGGCGCCATGGATACGGCATTTAATTATGGCGGGCCTGTATTTCTGGATGTAGTGTCAGAATCCGAGGTGACGGAATTGCCGCCGGTCTATTCCTGGCAACAGGCGGTTAAGTCGACAGAACAGGCGACCGGGGATCCGGCAGGAGATCGCAAACTATAGTCCGAGCAGGAGGTTTTGGTTTTGGTCTTTGTTTTTCTGTATTTGGCACGGGCATTTTTGTGCCTGCCATCTGCATAACAACAATTAAGTGTAATTTAAGAAAGTTACAGGGGGTACGGATATATGCAGCACCCATGGTTTTCCGATCAAAAAACCGGTTTAATCCGGATTGACCGGCCGTTTGTCAAGATGCACGGTCTGCGCAATGATTTCGTCATAGTGGATGGGCGCGAGAAGCCCTATACGCCTTGTGTGGCGGAGGTCATCCACATCTGTGACCGGCGTGAGGGCATTGGTGCGGATGAGCTGCTCGTGATCGAACCGCCCAAAGCTAAAGGGCCTTACGCATTTGTGCGAATCATCAATACGGATGGCCGCGAGGTGGAAGCCTGCGGCAATGCCACCCGTTGCATTGGCTGGCTTCTGATGAGAGAAAGCAACCGAGATGAAGTTGTCATAGAGACAAAGGGCGGCGTACTTGCCTGCCGCCTTGTTGGAGATAAACAGGTTTCCGTTGAGATGGGCAGGGTACGGACAAACTGGCATGCGATACCCCTGTCGCGGGAGATGGATACACTTCATCTAAAGATAGGTGCAGGGCCACTTCAGGACCCGGTGGGTATGAATATCGGCAACCCCCATGCGGTTTTTTTTGTGGAGGACCTGGCCGCTGTCAATCTGGCGTTTTACGGTCTCAAACTCCAAAAAAATCCACTTTTCCCGGAAGAGGCCAACATCGGTGCAGCCCAGCTTCTGGATGCCAAAACGCTTCGGCTTTCCGTGTGGGAACGACCCGGAGTCTTGACCACGGCCTGCGGCACAGGTGCCTGCGTGGCTGTGGCTGCGGCGCACAGGAGAGGGTTGACCACGGAAAAATGCATGACGGTTATCATGCCGGCCGGATCGGTGGAGATCGAGTTGAAAAAAAATGGCATGGTGGTGATGACCGGCCCGGTAGAAACCTGTTATGCAGGATATCTTCCGATAAACGAATAATGATGGCGTCGTCGATAGGCTGTAGGCTGAAGACTGTTAGGTAAGCAGCTAATCGACCTGAACGGTTGTCATTTTACAACTTTATCAATAAATCAAAAATGAGCGTAAGGAGAAATAATTAATGAATGCAACGGAAAGAATGAAGGCGGCCATCGACCTGAAGCCGGTGGACCGGGTCCCCAATGCCCCTTTTTATGAGGCCCCGATCTGTAAATATTTCGGCTCCAGCTTTAAGGCCGCCCTGCTTGAAGATCAGGCCATGGCAGACGCCCATCTGGTTGCCCTGGATGAGTTTAAATTCGACTGGGTCATGGTGGGAATGGGATTGATCGGCGGGATCATCCCCGAGGCATTGGACTGTAAGGTCAGCTATCCGGAAGATGTTTTTCCCGTGATCGAGGAGACAACGATCAAATCTATTGAAGATATAGATCGCATCGCCAGGGCGGATATGTTCACAAAACGGATGGAGCGGTTTTTAAAGGGTATCTCCATTCTTAAAAAAGAATTAAAAGGGGAAGTCCCCATTGCCTGCGAATATATTTCCCCATTTACCATTGCAACACGGCTAAGGGGCACCACTGAAATAATGATGGACATGTACAAGAATCCCGACATGGTTCGAGATCTTCAGGAAGCTCTGGTCCCCCTTGATATTGAAGTCGGAAGGGCGCTGATCGAGGAGGGAGTGGAATATATTTTTTACGGTGCGGACATGGAGTGCCCTGTTCTGCTCTCCCCTGAACATTACAGAAATTTCGTTGATGAACCCACAACAAGCGTTTGTAATGGGCTGACCCGGCTTGGTGCGAAGGTTCTTCCCCACATGTGCGGCTCCATCGTTAAGACAGGCATTGTGGACATGCTGTTGGAGATGGATATTCACGGCATCATGCCTGGTAATCTCACACAGGAAACAGTCTTGGATATCCGTGAGTTGAAAAAAAAAGTGGGGGAGAAAATCTGCATTTTTGACAACATCAACCCCAATGGACCGCTGCTGATTGGAACACCTGAAGAGGTGGCAGCCGAGACCCGTGCCCATTTGGAAAAAGCCAAAGGAATGTTGGGATATATTTTTTCCACATCCGGCACCTCATCTCTCAATACGCCAAAGGAAAATTACCTGGCCATGAATCGTGAAGTGCTGAACTTTTAGTGATCTCAAACAACAAAAAGGGGTATAAGATCGCATAAACTATAAAAACAATAAAACACGGAGTTATGATATGCCAGCAAGTCATTTCAATGCTCAGGTTCGGCCAAGGTTACAACTTCTTAGCCAAGATCAGATAAAACAGATCCATTCTGCTTCACTCGAGATTCTGGAGAGAACAGGAGTTCGGGTCATGCTGCCGGAGGCGCTTGACCTTCTGGAAAAAGCAGGCGCATGGATACTTTCTGAAAATATGGTTAAAATACCCTCTCACCTTGTGGAGGAAGCGCTTCGTTCCGCACCATCACGAATTGCAATCTATGATCGAAATGGCAGTCCCGTAATGAATTTAGAGGGTTTCAATACCTATTTCGGCCCTGGTACGGATACCACATCCGTCATGGATATAGAAACCGGGGAAAGGCGCACGACAAATGGTCAAGACGTTGCCCACATGGCCAGATTGTGTGATGCGCTGCCCAATATCGATTTTGTTGCTTCCATGGGTGGGGTCTCATCGGATGAGTGCGATCCGGACCTTTCAGATCGCCACAATTTTGCTCTTATGTTAAGTAATACAACAAAACCGCTTCTTTTCACTGCATGGAGTCTGGAAGGGCTCAAGGATATTCACAGTATGGCTTCACTCGTGAGCGGCGGTGACAAAGCATTTGAGCAAAAGCCATTTATAGTCCATTATGCCGAACCGATCACACCGCTGCAACATGTCACCGAATCAATGCAGAAATTGTTGTTCTGCGCTGAAAAATTGATTCCGTGTGCGTATGTCAGCGCACCGATCATGGGCGCAACCTCGCCTGCAACCATAGCCGGAACCATTGCCCTTCAGAATGCTGAATTCCTCAGCGGCCTGGTTATTGCCCAACTTAAGCGCAAAGGATCCCCGATCCTGTATGGCGGTGGAGGGACACCCATGGACATGAAGACCTCAGTCAATATTTATAGCGGTCCTGAAGCTTTTTTGGTTCATTTGGCCAACAAGGAGATGGCAGCATATTACAGCCTGCCGGATTTTAACACCGGCGGATGTTCTGACGCAAAGGTTCTCGACCAGCAGGCAGGGGCTGAAGCTTCCCTGTCGCTGATGCAGGCCGCTATAGCAGGCAGCAGTTTGGTCCACGATATCGGATACCTCGAATCAGGCCTGACCGCATCTTGTGAAATGATTGTTCTTGCAGATGAATTGATCGATATGATCAAGCATATCTTAAAGGGTGTGACCGTGGATGCGGAGAGCCTGGCCATAGATGTGATAGACAAGGTCGGCCCCGGGGGAAACTACCTTCAGGAAGAACATACAATGCAACATTTCAAGAGCATCTGGTACCCTGGACTATTCGACCGTGCGAATCACAAAAGATGGTCTGAAAGCGGGGGAAAGGATCTGTTTAAGGTTTTGAACGAGAAAGTTAAAACAGTTTTAGAAAAACACAAACCAGAGCCTTTGGCTAAAAATGTAGAACAGGCCATGGAAAAGATTCTCGGATCGAAAATTAATGCTGTATAGGCTTAACCTGGATGATAGCCGCCGTTATTCAATTGACACTTATAGTAAGGAAAGATTCTTCTAAATGGAAAACACTTATGACCGATTGAAGCCTTTAAACAGAGAACAAATAGAATTAATTCATAAAAAGTCTCTTGAAATCCTGGAAAAGAAAGGGTTTTGGTTTGACTCTGAAAAAGCCAGAAATATTTTCAGAAAACACGGCTTTAAAGTTGACGGTGAAATTGTCTATTTTAAAGAGAAGGATATTGAAAAGGCACTTAAAACAGCTCCTTCCGAATTCACGGTTCGGGCCAGAAACTCCGTAAACGACATAAAGGTGGGAGGCGAAAATTTTGCTTTTTCCAATAATGCAGGAGCCCCTTTTATCGTAGATTCCGACGGGAAAATACGAAATAGTTCTAGTGAAGATTTTTTTAACTTTCTTAAATTGAACCAGCAGCTTGAAGCCATTGACTATACGCGGGAAATGGTGTCCTCATCCCTTGATATTCCTGCCGAGTGCACACTTTTGTATGAACTGCTCTGGCAGTTGAAGCTCACGGACAAGCCTGTAAACTGCGTATTCGGTACCGGGGCGGGCTTGCTCTCCATAGTTTTTGGGATTGGCAAGAAAAAAATGAGGGATGACTCCCTAAATGGGATTACTTACGGCATTGGGAACTACAATCCCCGTTCTCCTCTTTCACTTGAAAACAGCCAATGTGACAGGTGTATAGATCTTGCGGAGTGGGGAGTCGCCGCCTGTATCAGTCCCATGCCCATGGCGGGCATGACGGGACCTGTTACGCTGCCCGGCCTGATTGTTCTGCAGAACACCGAAATTCTCGCTCCGCTTGTGCTATCCCAGCTTGCTGCTCCGGGAGCGCCTGTTATTTATGGTATTCTGGCGACCGTTACAGATATGAAAACAACCGTTGCACCAACCGCTGCGCCGGAGGTGGGAATTATCATGCGTGCCGGTACTCTGATGGCAAAATATTACGACTTGCCGACCAGAGGGGATGTGGGTGTTTCGGATTCATGCTGTGTTGACTATCAGGCAGGGGCTGAATCCGCCTATCACTTTGTCAACGCCATTCGTTGCGGAGTAAATCTTATCCCGGGGCTGGGCAGTCTGCAAAGCCGTGGAATAGGATCTTTTGAAAAACTCGTTCTGGACGCCGAGATCGCCCAGCAGACCAGAAGAATGCTGAAGCCACTGGTGTTTAATGAAGAGAATCTGGCCATTGAGACAATTATGTCAGTGGGACAAAAGGGCCACTACCTGACTGAACTCCATACCTTAAATAATTTTAGGAAGGAGCTCTATGTACCGGAGGTATTCACTCGCCAGACATATGAAATCTGGGCCGCGGAAGGCATGCAGGATTCCTATGTACGAGCTAATGGAAAAGTGAAGGATATGCTTGCAAGCTATAAAAAACCAGAACTTGGAAAATCACTGGAAAAGGATATGGATGTGTATGCAAAAGCTCATTATCCTGTTCCGATTAAAGCTGAGTAAAGAAAACGGGCATCTCATACTAGGAACAAAAGGAGATTTGACATTGGCAGTAAAAGATATAGCTGAGGCAGTGCTGGCGTTTAACGAAGCAGGAGTTGTCGATCTGGTCAAAGCTGAAATTGCGGCGGCGACCGATGTTGACGAAATATTAAATGCAGGCCTTATCGGGGCCATGGACATCGTCGGTAAAAAGTATTCCGACGGAGAGTTGTTTGTTCCGGAGATGCTCATGGCGGCCGAAACCATGAAGGCCGGTCTGGCGGTTTTAAAACCCCTTTTGTCCAGTGTAGGCGCAGCGCCCAGAGGAACCGTTGTGATTGGAACTGCCAAGGGCGACCTCCATGACATCGGTAAAAATCTCGTTGCTATGATGATGGAGGGAGCGGGATTCAGCGTGGTAGACCTTGGAGTAGATATTGATGCGGAAAAGTTTGTAAAAGCGGCCGTTGAGCATAAGGCGGATGTGGTGGCCCTTTCCGCCCTGCTGACAACCACTATGCCGGCCATGGAAGCCACCATTGCCGCTATTAAAAAAGCCGGAATTGCCGCAAAGATCATCATCGGTGGCGCACCTGTGACCGAGGCCTTTGCCGATCAGATCGGCGCAGACGGCTACAGCGGAGATGCACCGGGCGCTGTGGAACTGGCCAGGAAGCTGTTTACGGCGTAGGTAGGCCATTAGGCTGAAGGTATTTAGGCTGTTAAGTGGATAGGCTGAAGGCTGGTAGTATAGTCTACACCTAACAGCCTTCAGCCTAACAGAGGGGGACAACCATGAATAGAGCGATCAAAAAATTTGATCAAAAAATTTTGGATTCCATTCACAAATATTCACTTGAACTGCTAAATGATACCGGTATCCGGTTTCCCAGTGAAAAGGCTCTGGAAATTTTCAGGAGCCATGGTTTTCGTACGGATGGCGAAATGGTTTTTTTCAAAGAAAAGGATATCCAGTCGGCATTGGAAACGATTCCGGGTGTTTTTACGATAAAAGCCAGAAATCCCGAAAAAGATATTCAAATAGGGGGTGATAATTTCATGATGGCCCCCGGATACGGTCCGCCGTTTATCATTGAGCCGTCCGGAGAGATGAGAAATGCTGTGCTGAATGACGTACATAAGTTTTGCAAGCTGGTGCAGACTTCGAAGTACCTGGATTTTAATAGTTCCATTGTAGTGCAACCCAACGATGTGCCGGCGGAAACGGCTCATCTGGATATACTGCTGGCAACCATGCTCCTAACCGATAAGCCCATCATGGGAAGTTCCGTCTCTGAAGCGGCTGCCGAAGATTCCCTGAAGCTGGCCAAGATGATTTGGGGCCATACGGAGGCACCCACGATGATCGCCCTTGTGGATTCCCTTTCGCCGCTGCAGTATGCCGGTGAGATGGTCGATGCCATCATGGTTTATGCCAAGGCCGGACAGCCGCTGATCATTCACTCTGCCTGCTCTCTGGGAACCACCGGCCCCATCACCATTGCCGGCTCCCTGGTGATCTCCAATGCGACAACCCTGGCGGGTATCTGTCTGGCGCAGCTCATCAATCCCGGTACCCCCATTGTATACGGCCTGGGTGGAAGCCCTACGGATATGAAAACCGGTGGCTACATTAACGGGTCTCCCGAAGATGTCAAACATGTCGCCATCGTAACGGCCCTGGGGCGGTATTACAATATACCATGCAGGAGCCAGGGGGCGCTGACGGAATCGTTTTGTCTGGACTATCAGGCCGGTATGGAATCTGCAATGCTGCTGACCACCGCCGCTTTGAGCGGCGTACACGTGAGTCTTCACGCCTGCGGAACATACGGTTCCATGATAGCCATGAGCTATGAAAAATTTATCGCCGACGAAGATCTCTGCGGCGCCATAAAAAAATTGATGCAGCCGGTGGAATTCACCGATGACGCCTTTTCAATGGATATGATCAAGGAGATCGGGGCATCCGGCGACTATCTCATGCAGATGCATACCATGAAGCGCTGTCGAAGTGAGTTTTTTATACCGGATTTGAGTATCAGGACCATTCACAGCAAATGGCTTGAAATGGACCCCAGGGACAATGCCCAAAGAGCTGCCGGGATTCTCGAGAAGCGACTCGCAGAATATGAAAAGCCGGATATTGATCCTGATATCGAAAAACGTCTGGTTGAATATGTTAATAAAAGAAAAGGGGCGTAGTACGCTTTCGCGGAAGAAAGTATTTGGTGATTAAATGGGGAAAAGATTGCGTGTTTCGATTCTTCCGGGGCCAGCGATTATTTTTTTGATGCCCGTCGGTGATAAGAATGAGCGAATTTTTTACCCTGACCGCTCATCGACCCGTTTCCCGTTTGCAGTATTCGCATCCGATACACGTGCCCATAATACGGCGTGAATAATAATGGGTGGGGCGCAATGTTTTTTTAAAATCAATCCATTCAGCGCAAATCCCATATCTTGTATAATCCGTTTACCCATTGGATCAGCGCTTTTTTTGCAAGCTCCAGCTCACTCAACTCTTGATCCTGATGGGCTATGTATTCATTCCTGAAACTATAGATGGCATCTATCACTGGGAATAAATCAGTCTGAGACACATGGGCAAAACGATTGCGCACAACCTCAAAGACACCGCCAATCTTCCTTCGTGTAGTACCGGCATAATTCAGGCACCAACGCAAAAGTCCTATGGGCATCAACCCGTTCTGATCGACTAAAGTTCTTTCTAAATTCTTGGCCTGTCGAATATGAAAATTTGACTCTCCGGTGGGCAGATCTGCCAAATTAGGACGAAAAAATTCATACTGCGTAACACGATCTGCCGGAACATCATCCTTCAGCTTCCGCAAAAGCATGCCCCTTGCAGCTTCATCCATAGGACCAAGCAGCGGTGTAAAAACAGGCGCAAAAGATACGTCCTTTTTCTTTTTTAAAAAATGGAATAGAGTTACAGCCTGATCTATTGCCTTTTGATATCTGGAAGGAAGTTGTTTAAATTTTACATCGGAAAGAAATACAGATACGCCGGTATTCTCCTTTAATTCCGGTTCTCCAAATGGGAGTTTCAACTGAGGGTCTATGACTTCGGCAATCACCCTTTTTAATGATGGTTTACACATTCTTAAAAGGATCTTCAGTTTATTATCGCTCAATTCTTCAAAAGTTTTTTGTGTGACATAAAGATAAATCCACTTTTCTTTTTCCTTTGATGCTGCTTCACACCATGCAACAGCAGCCCTTGCTTTAAGCGGAACATCGCGATCTTCGCGTCCTTTGGTTTCGATCAGAATATGCTCTTTTGCGCCTATTCGAACAATAAAATCCGGCGTATAAAAAGAGAGCCTCCCTTTTTCTGAAAGATAATCAATGCGAAGCGCCTGGGGGCCGGCATTTTTACAAAACGCTTTAACATCCGGTGCATGGTCGAGGAACCTGCACATAAGCACTTCCAGCGCACGATTACACGGAACAAGATTAAAAAGGGTATGCACAGCAGGAATTGCCGGGTTATGTTCCGAATGCGTTGCCTGAAAAGGTTTCCAGTTAGAAACAGGAAATCCCTTGCCACGCGGTTTTCTATTTTCTTTAATAGTTGTACGGGAAAGAATAAGCGGTATGAATACAGCCCGGATATGTTCCCTTACATCGCTATCGGCAAGGCGACTTACCAGCCGCTGGTCAAAAAGTGATGCCTTTTTTTCAAACAGAATTTCTGTGATAAAAGTTTCTAAAAGAGGAGCCAGAATTTTGTGAGAGCCGCGGAGTCCGGCAATCCGTTCAAGTTCTTCTCGATAATATGAAACAGCACCTATTCCGCTTTCAAGAAGAGGAAGGCTTATTTTCATCTTCTCCACCACTTCATTGGTCAAAAGATGACGCCCTTCATATTTTATCTCATCTTTTCCTTTGCCGCCAAGAGGCAAGGGATCATGGCTGGAAAAGGCTTTTCGAACATCTTCGACAGTCAGATTTTTAAGAACCGGAGTTCTCGTAAAACCGGGAGAAACATCGGGCAGGACGATATCAAGCCTATTTAAATCTTTTTTTTCCCTGTCGGGAAATATTGTAACCGTGCTTTTTGGAACCTTGTCAACATCAACTACCTCAATCGGAACGCCCTCCTGGCTGAGTTCATGCTGGTAAAGGCTTACAAATGCATTATGCTCAACAACAGTAACAAGTTCAGCAGCGCCGCCTGGAGGAGTCATACGCCTTAAGCCGCGTCCCAGGGTCTGTTCCGGCAGGATATTAGCCTTTGCGGTATAGGGGCGAAGCGGAACAATTGTGGTAACATTGCGGACATCCCATCCTTCCCTGAGCATGAGGACGGAAACAATGCACTGGTATGGACTTTTGCCTGAATCAAGATCGCGGGACAGTTCACGCAGAGCTGCCAGATCATCTTCTTTGATTTCCTTTTCACTTTCAACAAAAATCGGATAGCCTCTTTTTTTGCCACCGATCCATTTTATTTTGCCTTTCAGGTTTGTATGCAGATTGATAGTTTTCCCATTTAGTTGAGCAAATAAAGGATCTGTATTTAAACGGGCTGTAATTTGATCCGCAGCCGCAGTGTCATCCGCCATAACAAAAAGCAGCGGCTTTTTACCGCTCTTTTCCCATTCCTCTTTTGATTTAAGCCACCTCTGGTATCCCATCATCAAATGTTGTTCAAAACGTTCCGATGCATCATTGCTCGTACGTTCGGACAACCCTTCACCCCGTCCGATAATGGGTATTTTTACAATTCCGGCGTCTACCGCTTCTCCAAGAGGTGTGTCGCAAACCACATGCTGAAAAATGCGGCCATGATTATCCTTTGGCGTTGCTGAAAAATCGAGTTGAGCAACAAGTCCGCCCCCTGTTTTTTTATTGATTTCATTATGCAAAAAACCGATGGCTTCATTCCATGCCGACCCCGGCTCCCAAAGATGATGCGCCTCGTCGTTTAATATCATGAGACGGTCATGGCCTGTAATCCGTTTTCGGAGTTCCCGGCCCGTATCAAGGGCTTTTTGTCTGGAAACAGCAGGCCCCATCCAGTCATATGTCTCAGCATTCCCTTTTTTTCTGCGTTTGGCTGTGTCATACAGCCTGTGAATGTTTGTAAGGTAAAGCGTGCCGCCGGTTGACGCTCCGCTTGCCTGATCCTGCAACACTACTGAAAGATTCCAGTCTCCGCGCCATGCAACCGGAATCAGAGGATCTTTGTCAAAAATAATACCGTTTCTAAAATCTTCCTTCAGGCGCTCAAAAACCGTCAGATTCGGCGCAATTACAACAAAATGTTTTGTCATTGGAGAATCGCTCTCACGCAATGCATGAAAATAACTCCATACAACGGCAAGGCTCATGATCTTTGTTTTGCCGGCGCCTGTCGCAACTTTGAATGCATATCTCGCCCACTGGTCATCATCCGGATTTACGCCGAGCGCTGCGGTTTCCCGGTCTTCACCGCCAAATTCCGCAATGACGGCAGACAGATTCGTCGTTCCCCTGACCTCAAAAAGATAAATCAGCGTTTCAATCGATTCCCGCTGGCAAAAATAATAACGAAACGGAAGACGTTCACCGTTTGGCGATTCAACAATATGATCCTGTTCAAACCAGTGGTAAAGCAGCTCTCGCGTGGTATCGGAAGCCCCGGCATAATCACTTTCCCGCCAGGCCTTTAAAAAAGTTCGAAGGTTCTGTGCAATGGAAATGACGGAAGGCCTGCGTCCATTGACAACCTTTGCGGGTTGACCTTTTTCAGAGCGAATTCTGTGAAAATTCGGTTCTTCGTGTGGTGCGTAAAGAGGCTCAAGGGCGGCAAGGTTGACTACTGGACTGGTCATGAAATTTTTCCTTTTCTAAACCACATAATTTAGGATTTATTTGAGGGAGAGTTTTTTTTGTTATACGGTGTCAGGTACGATTTCTTCTACATGCCCAAGCCTGAGGAACTCAGCTACATTTAAGATTCTAACGTTTCCAACCGCGCCAAGTTCAAGGAGATGCTTATCGCCTGACACGACAAACTTTGCCCCGGCCTCAAAAGCAAGTTCAATAAAGATTAAATCATCCACATCCTCTATTTTAACTTTTTTTGCCGTTAACTCAGCTTTTTTTGAAACATTATAAAGCTTGCTTTGGGTAATCAAAGCCTCAATAATCGTCTCTGCCGTCAAATCCCTCTTTTCAAGAATTCTTGTGAATTTTTCCCGCCTTATAACCTTTTCAAATTCTTTTAAAGTCGATTGACTTTGAACCAGAGAATATTTTTCAATTATGATTTTCAAGGCATCTAAAGGCGGACCTTTCCACAAAACAGCAGAGATCAACACATTTGTATCAACAACTATATTCATTCTCTTTCCTCGCTTTATGGACTTCTTCGTTTATCTCTTCCATAGACATGAGGTCTTCGTCCGGTTCGGAAGAAAAGTCTAGCAAAGAATAAGTCTTTTTGATTATCAGGCTGTCACCTTCTATAATCGCAATAAATTTTTTTTGTCCGTCCAGCCATTTACGCAGGATCATATCTGTTTTTAACGTATCCCCATCTGAATAGATCACTGTTGTTTCCATGTTACCCCCTAATATAGTTTTGTTGTTCGAAACACTGTAACTTCTCAAAAAGTCGTTATTTCAATTACTTACCCGAGCTTATTGAGTTACGAGACACCCTTTCAATTACCCAAAATGATTAGATATTTATTTCCACCGTGATACTCGTATCACAGCCAAAAACATCTATAACCTTCACGCAAGCTGTATGTTTGCCTTTTTTTATATAGTTGTTATAACCAAAATTACTGACAGTTTTAAGTGCCCGATCTTTGCGGGTACGGAAGTCCTGCCAGTTATGCTCAAAGGGCTTACCCTTGTGCCAGTCAAAATCAACTGACCAGAAATCGATAAAATCAAAGCCGCTTTTCATGGCTCTGTCTTTCATTGCGTCAAGCTCCTTGGATGGAACTTCCGCGAGACTTGGAAGGAATTTTGTAAGCTTGATATCGACCTTTCGCTTGCCGTCTTTACTTCTGTAAACAGGCTCTGCCTCAAGAACAGCCATTTCAAGAAACGGCGGAGGGCTGGTGCGGTTTTTCTCCATGATCTCACGGGGAATCGGAATGAGTTTTATTTTTATGCCATGAGCCGCCTCCAGTTCATGGCAGATAAGGCGCAAATCCATCTCAAATTCCCAAGCAAGACAGTGGACTTCTTTTGCTCCGGCCTTTTTTGCAGCTTTTGCCACGGAACGTAATTCATCCCGGGTAAAGATGCTGTCAATCCCGTCCACATAAACAAACGCCGGCCCTTTGCGGCCATGTAAAAGTCCTGCGGCATTCGGCAGCGGCTCCGCCCTGTAAAAATCCATGACCACCCTGCGATGTTCTTCGTCTGCGCCTTCAAGACGCTCTTTCTGCCACCACTGACGTTCGTAGCGGCCAAGGTTGTAAACATCAAAAGATCGGTATTGTTTGCCTTCCTTGTGGAGGGTTCTCTGTAATTGAATGAGGCGTTTGCGACTGGTATGAATCGCAAACCTGCCAAGGTCGGCCATGATCCAGCGACGGCCCAATTTTTCAGCCACTGCGCCGGTTGTGCCTGAACCGCAGAAGAAGTCGGCGACAATACTACCTTTGTCAGAAGATGCAGCGATTATTCTACTAAGTAATACCTCTGGCTTTTGGGTAACATATCCTAATCTTTCTGAATCTTCTCGGTTTAGCTGTTCAATGTCTGTCCAGTAATCTTCTGGGATTTTTCCTTCATCAACGTAGTAGCAATAAATTTTACCTGATTTTTTATCAGTTTTTTCTTGGTATTTCCGGCCTTCTCGATCAACTTTAAGGCGCATGTGGCTATTTGGTTTTCTTTCCACAACAACATTTGGGTCCTTACCATTAAAAATATATTTTGGTGATTTTGAATAAAAAATAATAGTATCGTGCTTACGCCCAAAACGCCTTGAACCTTTTCCTCCAATACTATAACACCATTGAATCTCATTTTGAAAATTTTGATATCCAAAAATTTCTTCTAAGAGCGACCTAAGTAAATGCACAACTCTATAGTCACAGTGAACATAGATGCTACCATTTTCACTTAATAGTTCTTTAGCAATCAATAATCTCTCATAAATTATATATAGATACGAATCCGTCCCTTTCCCCCACATGTCCCGATAAGCAACCATCTCTAAAGCTGACTGATCTTTACCAAGAGTTTCCTTACCGTCACCAACGGGCACATTCATCGTAAAATCAGCACCAACGTCAAACGGCGGATCAATATAAATGAGATCAATCTTCCCCTTAAACTCCTTTAACAAACTTGCCATCACCAGCTTATTATCACCCCATATCAACCGATTTCTGAAATCATCACTATGGGATTTAACAGGATCGAACAAATTCCCTTGAACATGCGCCCTGGCAGCAGGCTCATCCACAGTCTCGATCCTCTGAAGCGGCATGGCACATCCCGCAATATCCACCGCCCGCCTGTTGCCATACTCATCATACTTCCCTTCCCAGATCAACTCCGTCTTCATCTGCGAAAACGGATGCGGGTTATCCAATCCCCAGCGTATTTTGTTATTCATAAAGTTTCTCCGTTATTTCTCAACCCTCAGCCACGCCAGATGCGCGGGCACGCCCTTGCATCTTTTGTAAATTCAAACATGATCAAACAGCCCTAAGAAGTAACCTGCGACCCTGTGGGCCACCTACGTCATAAATAATCTCTGGCCCCCCGAAGCCCTTATCAAGAAGGGATATTCCGGTAAAATGAAGACCATCTGCTTCAAGCAGACTGAACTTGCGAATCATAAGCAAGTAGAGATTTTTATCACAAGTTGAGACTACAATTTGCTTCCTGGGACCAAACTTGCCCAAGGCCGTAGCACGAAGATTGTCAAGAAAGGCCACAGCATCAAGATCATCAAGATGTTGTACTGGATCATCTAACAAAATGGTTTCCAATTTGGACCAATTCTGATCCGCCGCAAACGATAGGAATATAGATAGAGCCAATACGTTCGCTTGAGCATTACTTAGGAAAAAATGTGGTTCTCCTGCGTCTTCTTCTTGGCCACGATATCGTAAACCGAGTTCCAACCCAGCCTCTGCACGTTTCATTGTCACTTTATCGAAAAGGTAAGGACACGGTATCATGGCCTTGAAAAGCCGCATCATCTCTGGTTCGTGTGCAGCAATTTTTGCCTTTACAGAAAAATCGACGCTTTCAGACAGCGCTGAAATCCAATTTTCCGTTTCGTTTGCAGCCTCACGAAGTTTTACAATCTGTCCGTTCCTTTGGTTCACAGTCTGCTTGGCGTCCCTAATTATCAGATGAAGCTCTTTGCGCTCCCTTTCTAATGCAGTAGTCTTGAGAAACCATTCATAGCGTTCAATAATCTGCCTCGCTGAATGTAATCTATCTTTGTCCTGAGACAGGCGATTCCTGGCCTCTGCAATGATGTCAGAAGATGCGTCCACCGGCAATTGTAAAGTCTTACACCTAAAATGGAAACCATCGATTTCCGCTGTCAAACGACCAAGAGTTTGCTCCCACTCCGTCAAGCTACTTTCTAACTTCATCCGTTCAGTGCGACAGGCATCCCATTCACTTTGCGCTTTACCTCTCACGGTTTCCTGTTCGGATTTCTGTTTATTCAGATCAGCTAATTGGGTCCGTGCAGTTTCAACTATACTTAAAACCTGATTTTCTGGCAATTTGCTCTCTTTAGACATCCCTAATTCTATCAACTGCCGCTCTACATCGTCCAAATTGTGTTGGTAATTTTTATTCACCTTAGTATGCTCAGACAAAACGTCCTCCAAAGATTGTGTGGCACTCTTAGTATCTTTTAACTGTTCCTCAGCTTTATTGGATCGTTTATCGGCTTGCCGGCGATTGGTCTGGAGATCAGTCAGTGAGGCTTGGCACTTATTAATTGAAACCTCAAGATTTTCAGGTGTCAAAGGGGCATCCAGGGCAACTGAATTGGCTTCGATCTTTTGAATGACTAAAACAGTTTCTTCGCGCTCGCTTAGTGCTTTGCGAAGCGCGTCATCCACGTATTTGAGATCTTTTTCATAGCCTTCTAAATCGGCATTTAGTACGACCAACTTGTCTGATAAATTTTGGAGTTCTTTTACTGCTTCCTGGAAAGCAACGGGATCGTCTTTAATCCGGATATCAATGGCATCTTCCAGTGCTTTCGCGGAAGGATGAGTGTGGCCGCACAAAGGGCACACGTTGCCAGTGGCATACTGTTTAAGGCGAGCAATCAAATCGGCTCCCTCTCGCAATGATGCCTTCATCCCGGATATCTTTCTATTAAGAGCGTCAATTCTATCGGTGAGTTTGAAATGTTGACTCCGCAGTTTGGCTACTTGTTCTTCCAAATCGGAGCGTTTTTTGTTCAACTCATTAACCCGGGATTCCAGTTGTTTGATTTTGCCTTTTGAGGCCACATACGTTGAGAGAGATAGTCTTAGTGTTTTTAATTTTGCCAAATTGGATGACGTATTCTCGGTTGCTCTTACGTAATCCCCTACCTCTTTTTTGGCCAGATCCAATGCAGCCTCATGTTTTTTAAGTTTGGACATTGCCAAACCAAGTTCGCTCTGAATCTGATCGATTTTATTCGACGTTTTTTTCTGAGCCTCTGTCAATTCGGCCCATTGGCACCGAAGCCCGTGAAGCATTTGGAGGGATTCAAAAATTTTGGATTTTTCTGAGATGTTCAGGTTTAGTTCATTTATTCGGACATCCAAATTTTTCAAATATTCGGTCGTTGTATTTTCTCTCTTGAGCAATTCAACTAGGTTTTCCCGAGCCTTTTCAACCATTTCATGTAATTCCCTACGCCTTTTTAATCGATCCGGATGTAGTTGATTCATAGCCTCAAGCTGCGCCAGCAGTTTGCTTTGTTCCTCCAATATAGTGATCCGTTCATTACTGGCACCCCTAACGGCCGCAGAAAATGTTTCTGCATCTTCTGGGGTTTGAGGCATAATCATGCTCACCGAAATGCCGGCATCTTCCAATGCCCTCAAGACAACATCATAGGAAATAACTCCCTCACCCAACCTTTTGCGAATCACCTCTATTCGCGCATCCTGTTCAGCAAGTCTTACCATTATTTCTGATACCGTTTTCTCAGCTTCACCCAATTTGGCCTGCGCTTGTCTCTCTCTTTTCTTTGCCTCTTTCATAACATCTTTGGCTTTATCAAAACATCTCTGGATATACCCGGAACCGGCAAGATATGACAAGATCCTGGAACGTTTGGCAATATCAGCACCCTGAACAAAGTCCCGCATAGTATTTTGGGACAGAAGAACAGTCGCTCTAAATAGCTCAGCCACTCTTGAGACGTCTCGTCTTGGAGGAAAATAATGCTCATTCACAAAGAAATCATACAACAATTCACTATGGCTTTTCCAATTGCCGCTTGACTCCATGTGAACATTAAAATCAGTCCGATCGATGTCAAGTTTAACCCAATCGTCAGTATCATCCTTAAAACCGACACGGATCGTGCCATTATCATCAGATAACACATGCGGAAGGTAGTAAGGTGGTCCGCTTGATTCCTGATTAAAGCGTCCAATACTGCCGAGCAGTGCAAATTCCAGGGCATCAAAAATAGCTGTCTTGCCAACGCCGTTCCGTCCATAAATGGCAACAACATCGGCAGATAAATCAATCTCAACCTGCCGGAAGCATCTGAAGTTTTCCAATGCAATTCGATTAATTCTCATCAGACTTCACCTCGTTTTTGTACTCTCCATCCAAAAATCTATCGAGAATTGCCACTGGTGATCGACTTGATAAATCTTTTAATAGATGATGCGGCATCCCATACTCACTCAAAACAACTTCAGCATCCGGTACTTTTGTGTCTATTTTCTTCGGTTGAACTACCACTTTCAAAAATGGGGTGTCCATGAGTGTTTCCTCCAATGTTCTTCCTTTTCGCTCGATGCATATTTTGCGGCATACGTGTGTATCGTTAACAATAGCCTGTAAACCACTTAGTTCCGACACATCAATATCTAAAACAATAAAAATTAAATATAGGTCCTTTTCCATGCCGACAGCTTTATTCTCTCGCAGATCTGACATTTGCAACTGGCAGTCCGTCCAATAGGATACTACGTCGTTTGTGCTGCCCGCAATGACCACACCGACCGCGGCATACCCACTGACGAAGATACCATTCAGGCCAGCTTTTCCCATGTCATGCGAAAGAGGCACTTCTTCCCATTCAGCCTTTTTGAACACAGATGAGATTTCTTCCGTATCGTCCTTCATGATAGTTGCGCTCCAATGATTTGCTTTATACGCTTTGCAAGATTATTTTTATCTTCTGCAAGGTCAACTTCACCCAGAAGTTCACCATCGTACAGCCACATCAATGGTTTATCTCCTCGGCTATGCACAATATCACCTTCTTGTTGTAAATGAGGGCCTGCGTTATCTGGCGAAGATTGTCTAACGATATCGTATCCATCCTTCTCAATAGCCTTTAAGAGAGCTCCTCTATCAGGGCAACCTGCGGGGTTCACCAGTATCAAGAAGCATTTTGCAGACAGTAGGTCACATAGACCGCGGTTTTCTCTTTCAACAATATAATCTGTGAGCATCTTTCGTGGCGGGATTTCGCCGTCACCCCATAAAAAAGTGACATGCAATTCATTTGCGGCAGATGCATGGTGCAGTCCGTCAAAGTTTGGATTGATTGATGCGCCAGGGAAAGCCGGAGCACCTGCCACCAATAGTGCGTAAATTTGCATCATCTGTTTCACAGCCCTGGAAACATCGTGATGCCATTTTTGCGGCTCCGTTTCCTTGGCGGGGTAAAACTTTTTTTTGCAACATGTAAAATATGTGTTTACGGCTCTCCGAGCCCAATCATCATGATGTCCTATAACCTGAGACCAAGCATCGAGTCCCGATCGATATGAATTCAGGTAGTAGTCAGTAACGTCCTGTTTGGTTTTGTTTTCTTTAAGGCGCAACTTGAGCTCATCTTCTCCTTCATTCCATTCGCCATGTAACCAATGGCATACCGCTGGAATCGGGACGAAAAGGTCGGCATCCGTTCCCTGGCCAAATGTTGTTCCATCGATAAACGCAAAGCGAGCTTGGGCATCTGGGAATGGCAATGATTGTCCGCTGCCAGCAATTGGTCGAACCAAACGGTGGGGCTTGTATGTCAGCCAATATATCCCGGGCCCTGATTCACGTAGTATAACGGCCTGATGGTTATGCGGACCGTCATCATCCGTTATCCAGTATGTCGGTGGTGGAAACTCAAGATAGCGCCACGTCTTAAGAGGAAAATTGAGCTTTGAACATCCATATTTTTTAGATTTGCCGGTCTTTTTATTTGCGTTATTCAGGAACAACAGACACCCCTCTTTGGTGGGAGCCATGTCATTGTCATTAGGCACATCAAAATACATTTGTACTGCCTGCTTGAATTGCTCAACATCTTGATCAAAGTTGCATTGAATCAAGAAGGTTAAATCAAGATATACTCCAGCGCATTTCTCCGCGATACCCTGGCGTAATCGTTGAACGAAAACAGCACTGCCGAAGTCACTACAGATCTGAACACAGAAGTTAAGCCTCAAATTGTATGCTTTATTAGTGGAACAAAAGAATAACGTATGCTGCCCCCGGTAAAGCGGGATTGCCTGCTCATGGTCTTGAGGATTCAGTTTCGGTTGTATATACTTTTTGATTTCACCATTAGCATCACGGATCCAAATACCTGCTGCATTGACGATGTTATTTTCATAGCCGCCAGTAAGCCAAGTACCCGGTTGAGGCATGCAGGGAAGATTACCCACAAAATCGCTATACTCATTCCATCGCAAATACTCAAGGCCTGTAATGATAACGGTTGGGCGATTAATGCTGTTCACGATCTGATCCAAAATATTCTTACAGGAAATCGGCATAGAAAGTTCAGGTGTCACAATAAAAAGAGGCCGGGAAGGCGTATTAACATCGAAATAAGTCAAAAGCCACTTACCGAAGTTGTCAAAGAGTGCAACCTTTTCTTCAGCTAACTGAGGTGGAATCTTTTTCCAAATATGATCATGGGCTGGCAAAGGGGTATGCCATTGAAAAATGAAAATATCAATTAATCTGTCTTGTTGCGTCAGTTGTAGATTGAGATTAATAGGAAATATAGTCATACAATAATCCTTATTAAGCAAACGCAGTGGAAAGCGTGTGGAAAGCGTAAACAGGAATGTTGGTTCTAAAACACTACATTGTCAGAGCCAGTCTCATATCTCGATTTATGCTCGGCGCTTATCAATTAGTGAACCTTGTACCACCAGGTGTTTGTTCTTGCAACCACTGGCATATCATCCCCTGCTCAACCATCCAACAAACGCCGTCCCCTCTTCTTGTAAATCCTTCCAATAGACAAAGAAAAAAGATACTCCCTCGGATTTTTGATTTTTGATTGAATATTCGGCCCTAAATTCTTTCTTCCAATATCGTATATTCCCGATCAAAATAACCGGTTTTATTCATCCCATGAAAAATATTCTGCGCTGGTGACGGCATATTATCCCACGGTTTTCCAAACAGCAGCCTTTTATTTGCCGAGCGATAAGCACTAATCCGACTTTCCTGAACACGCTGTTTCATAGCTTGCAGGAAATGAGCTTATCGTCTATTCTTCAACCTGTTTTTCCGTTTTTTTCATATTTTGGCAGCTTTTCATCAAAAGTGGGGAATTGACATTATGAACAAACTCATCCGGAATTATATCTTATTAAAGCATGGATAACGGTTTGATGTCAATTTGTTCCATAATTCAGTAAGAATAAAGGGCCGGACGGGAAAGAAGGACAATTTTTATACAATAAGCCGAATCCGATCCATCATTTATAATAATATTTTGAAAAATACTTGACAGGTTTCCATTATGCGGCTATTTTCAAGTTCAAGAATTGAATCTGATTCGATTTTAAAATCAACCTCAAGTGGAGGAGTCATGGATTTTGAATTTACCAAAGAGCAGTTGATGTTCAAACAGGAAGTGATCCGGTTTGCCAGAAAAGAGATCGTACCTCGGGTTCAGGAGCATGATCTTAAGGAAAAATTCGATTTTGAATCGTTTCGAAAGATGGGAGAATTCGGTATCCTGGGTCTTCATTTTCCGGAAGAGTACGGTGGAGGGGGTGCCGATGTGATCACAACGGTCATGGTGGGAGAGGCCCTGGGAGAAGCCGGAGTGGACGGCGGCATGACCCTGGCATACGGGGCCCATACGTTTTTATGTGCCGATACGCTTTTTCGAAACGGGACCGAAGCGCAACGTCAAAAATATCTTCCCAGGCTGATCACCGGCGAATGGATCGGATGCATGGGGCTCTCCGAGCCGGATGCAGGTTCCGATGTAGCGGCCATGACGACAGTGGCTGAAAAACAGGGTGACAAATATGTCTTAAACGGCACCAAGATGTGGATCACCAACGGTCCCATTGCCGATGTGGCCGTGGTGTATGCCAAAACCGACACGGAATGTGACCGGCATTCGGGCATATCCGCCTTTATCGTGGAAAAGGGAACCCCTGGATTTAAGGCGGGCCCTCCGCTGATCAAGATGGGTGTTCGCACCTCCCAGACCTCGGAGCTTTCTTTTACGGACTGTAAAATTCCGGCCGAAAATTTGTTGGGCAGGGAAAATGAAGGGTTTTTGTATGCCATGGAGACGGTGGAGTGGGACCGCAGTGCATTGCTGGCTCCCTTTGTGGGGTCCATGACCTATATTGAAAAAAGGTGCGCCCGCTATGCCAAAGGAAGGGTTCAGTTCGGCCGGCCTATTGCCGCGTTTCAGGCCATCAAGCACAAGCTGGCCGATATCCGGATATTCGGAGAGGCAGCGCGGGCTCTGGTGTATCGCATTGCCTGGTGCAAGGACCAGGGCCGTCCCCTGAATCATCTGGAAGCTGCCGTGGCCAAACTTTTTATCGGGGACTGGAGCCTGGCCGTGACCAACGATGCCATGATGCTGCACGGCGGGTATGGCTATACCCACGAATTTGATATGGAACGGATTTTTCGGGATACGCGCTTGGCGCCCATTGGCGGAGGTACCTCCGAGATTCAAAAAATGATTATTTCCAAAATGATATGATGAATTCGACATCTGCTATGCCTGAAGTTGTAACAAAAAACGAAAAAATTACCATGAGAGCATGAAGTTCATGAAGTTTTTTCTTCAGTTCCTTCATGTACTTCATGGTGAAAATTGTTGTTTTTTCATATAAAAAACCAAAGGGGAAATAAAGATATGAACTTTGATTTCAGCGAAAAAGAACGGGCGTTCTTTACGGAAATAAAAGCGCTGATAAAAGAATTTCTCAAGGACAGAGACCCTGAAACCCGCGATGGGGTAAAAGCGGAGGAATATCTCCGGCAGGCCCTCGGGGTTTTGGCACAAACATCTTATCCAACCCTTGGACTGAACACTGTCCAAAATGGATGGGGAGGACTGTTGACCCTGATGCCGGCCATGGAAATTATTGCCAGGTATGCCCCCTCCCTGCTGCTGGCAATGGAAATGAGCAATCGGGTTTTCGGCAGAACTCTGGCTGCATGGGGAACTGAAAACCACAAGGCACAATATCTGGAACCGCTGCTCAAAGGGGAACTGCTGGGCGCCGTGGCCCTTTCCGAGCAGGCTATGAATGTTGAAAATGATCCCCTTGCCACCTCAGGTGTGATGGACGGTGATCAGGTAGTGATAAACGGTAGTAAAAATTATGTTGTCAATGGTCCGATCGCAGACTCGATTGCAGTGGCCGGTCGCCTGGACAACGAAGATGTGCTGTTTCTGGTCCCTAAAGGGGCAGCCGGCCTTGTGATTGGAGAGCGCCTTTCCACCCTTGGCTTTGAGGGCGCGATTATTTCCGGACTGGAACTCGTAGATTGCCGTATTTCTGCGCACCGGGTCATTAAGGCCGAATCCGGTGTTGATCTTTTGGGTACTCTTCGGCTGTGGGAAAACCAGGTCCTTATCGGTGCTGCTTTGGGGATGATGAAAGGGTCGTTTGAATCCGCCAGAGATTATGCCAAAACCCATAAGAGCGGGGGAAAACCCGTCATCGCTTACCAGGAGGTGGGCTTTAAGCTGGCTGAAATGCTGACGCTTTTTCAGACTGCAGAACTTTTGGCCTTTCGGGCCGCCTGGTATGCGGATGATCGAAAAAAGGATGCCGTACCCATGACTCTTTGCGCCAAGGTCTTCTGCTCTGAGAATGCGGAACAGGTGGCAAGTTGGGCTCTTCAGATTCTGGCCGGTGCCGGTTATAGCGGCGGCAATGCGGCCGAAAGAGCCTATCGCTGTGCCAAGTACGGCCAGATCGCAGGAGTTTCCACTGAAATTGCACGAATGAAGATTGGAGATACAACCCTTGGTGTTCGGTGAAGACAGGGGGGAGTTGTACAATTGAAAAATGAATAGTGAGAATTGAATATTGAAGGAATTCTATCGATTTTACATATAAAAAAAACGGAGCGGAACGATACCACAAGTTCTCAATTTCCACTATTCAATAGTTAATTTGGCCCCGGCCTGATTTGGACAATATTTTACCTGGAAATGATATGACCAAAGAAAAACAGAAAACAGCGCCGTCAAAGAGCGCGCTCAGAAGACAGAGGGAACGCGAACAGCGCTACCAGACGATTTTAAAGGCTGCCGAGGGCCTGTTTGCCGTTGACGGATATCACAAGGCGAGTATGGAGAAGATAGCCGATGTCGCCGAGGTATCGGTGGGCACGGTTTATTTTTATTTTAAAAACAAAGAGGATTTGATTGTTCAGCTCCTGGACAAGATCGGGTTCCAACTGCGCAATTGTCTGGGGGCCGAATATAAAAAAGCGGCCGGCTCCATAGACGGTTTTCGTCGGGCCGGTCAGGTTTTTTTCGAAGAGTTCTGTCCCCGATATCCTGAAAAGATAGCCATTTTTTTCAGGGAATCAGCCGGTCAGAGCAGCCATGTTGAAAAGCACCGCAAAAAAATATTTAACAGGCTTATCGCAGATATCGAAGATGCTCTGCAACTCATGAGTGAAAAACAGGGTATCGTGTTTCAAAGCAGCCTTTCCGCCCAGGTGATGGCTACCAGCATCCTGGGTATGTTCGAACGTATTGCCTATCAGTACCTGATCTGGCAGGATCGATCCGATGATTTTGAGATTATCGGGAAAGATGCCGTAGCCTTTATTGTCGGCGGGATCAACAGCCTGTGCCGATAGAAAGAAATCATGCCAATGGAGACCAATATCGTTTACGTGGGGTTGGGTTCTAATTTCGACCATAGACAAAGGTCGGGGTCTTCTAAACACAACAAACAAATCCGCAGGAAAGGAAAAGATAGCCATGGATGTAATTGAAAGTGGAATCGATACCGGTTCGGACGAGTACCACCGGAATTATGAGGCTATGGAGGTGTTAGTCGGGGAGTTGAAAAAAGAGCTGAAAACCGCCCGGGAAAACCGATCGGAAAAGGCAAAGGCCCGGCTGGCCGAATCAGGCAAGCTGCCGGTTCAAAAAAAGCTGGAATTGCTGCTGGATCGGAGCACGCCGTTTCTGGAAATCGGCGCCCTGACGGCCCGGGGAATGTATGACAAAAAGGTGCACAAGGCCGGTATTGTGGCCGGCGTCGGTATTGTCGGGGGCAAGGAAGTGATGATCAATGCCAATGATCCGACGATCAAGGGCGGGGCCGCCTATCCCATGTCTGTTAAAAAAACATTGCGCTGCCAGACCATTGCCATGGAAAACCATCTACCCATGGTCAACCTCCTGGATTCCGCAGGTGCCTTTCTGCCCCTGCAGTCGGAACTGTTCCCGGATGCGGATGACGGGGGCCGGGTGTTTTACAACCAGGCCATCATTTCCAAAATGGGGATTCCCCAGATAACGGCGGTCATGGGCCTTTGCACGGCAGGCGGAGCCTATGTTCCGGCCATGTCCGATGAGGTGGTGCATGTCAAGGGCATCGGGGCTATTTTTTTAGGCGGTCCGCCCCTGGTGCTGGCGGCCACCGGTGAGGAGGTGACTGCTGATGAACTGGGCGGCGCCGATGTCCATTGCCGGGAGTCCGGGGTTTCGGATTATTATGCCGAAGATGATGCTCATGCCGTCGGTATTGTCCGAAAGATCGTCCGGAATCTGCCGGATAATGAAAAAGTACGTCTGACCATGCGGGAATCAGCCCCGCCCCTCTATGACCCCAAAGAGATTTACGGGATCGTCAGCCGGGAACTGAGTACCTCGTATGATATCCGGGAACTGATTGCCAGGATCGCGGACGGAAGTGAATTTTTGGAGTTCAAGGAGATGTACGGCCCCACCCTGGTGTGCGGCTGGGCCTACATCCATGGTTATCCGGTGGGCATTCTGGCCAATAACGGCATCCTTTTTTCAGACAGTGCCCTGAAGGGGACCCAGTTCATTCAGGTTTGTGATAAACGAAAAATTCCGTTGGTTTTCCTGCAAAATATCAGCGGTTTTATTATCGGCCGGGAGTATGAGCGAACCGGTATCACGAAAAACGGCCACAAGATGGTCAACGCCGTTTCTACGGCAACGGTTCCCAAATTTACGGTGATGGTGGGCGCAAGCTTCGGTGCCGGCAATTATGCCATGTGCGGGCGGGCTTATTCCCCCCGGTTTTTATGGAGCTGGCCCAATGCCGAGATCGGCGTGATGGGGGGTGAACAGGCGGCCGGTGTGCTGATCACACTGCAGAACAACCAGCGAAAAAAGGCGGGCCAACCGCCGTTGACCGAGGAGGAAGTCAAGTTCATCCATGATCCCGTGGTCGAGGCCGCCCGGAAAGAGGGAAATGCCTATTACAGTACCGCCAACCTGTGGGATGACGGCATCATCGATCCGGCAAGCACCCGGGACGTGCTGGGGCTTTCCATATCCGCGGCTTTGAATGCGCCGATCCGGGATGATGTGCAGGGATATGGGGTGTTTAGAATGTAGCATTGTGAATGTTGAATAAGGTATTCTTCCGATTTTCATATAAAAAAGGCAGAGCGGGGCAACACAATAAGCTTTCATTTTTCAGTATTCAATTTTCAATTTCACTAAGGACATATAGATGTTTGATAAAATACTGGTGGCCAACAGAGGTGAGATCGCCGTGCGTATCATGCGGACTTGTCAGGAAATGGGGATTGCCACGGTGGCCGTGTACTCGGAGGCAGACAAAAAAGCACTGCATGTGCTGACGGCGGATGAGGCGGTTTATCTGGGTGATGCCGAGCCTGCCGGAAGTTATCTCAATATGGATAAAATAATCCGGGCAGCCCTTGACAGCAATGCCGGAGCGATTCATCCGGGGTATGGATTTTTAGCTGAAAATGCCGCATTTGCGGAAAAATGTGAACAGGCAGGTCTTATTTTTATCGGACCGCCGGCTAAGGTCATTCGTGAGCTGGGTGATAAGACCATGGCCCGCCGCATTATGGTGAAAGGCGGCGTGCCTGTGATACCGGGCATGACCCGGGCCGAAGCGGATCCCGCGGCCATGGCTGAAGAAGCGGAAAAAATTGGTTATCCCGTGTTGATCAAGGCATCGAGTGGCGGCGGCGGCAAGGGCATGCGGGTGGTCAATGGACCCGAAGAGATGGAGCCGGGCTGTATTGCCGCGTCCAGCGAAGCAGCCGCAGCTTTTGGCAACGGCGCTGTTTATCTGGAGAAATATCTTGAACGTCCGCGTCATATCGAATTCCAGATTCTTGCCGATGCCCATGGCCATGTGATTCATCTGCTGGAAAGAGAATGCTCGATCCAGCGGCGGCATCAGAAAATTATTGAGGAGACACCTTCCCCGGTAATGACGCCGGAATTAAGAGAAGAAATGGGAAAGGCCGCTGTGGCTGCAGCCTCTGCCTCGGGCTATGTAAATGCCGGTACTGTGGAATTTCTTTTGGACCGGGAGAAAAATTTTTATTTTCTTGAAGTCAATACCCGGCTCCAGGTTGAACATCCGATCACGGAGATGATTACCGGGATTGACCTGGTGCGCCGCCAGATCGAGATTGCCGCAGGCGGTGTGCTGGATTTGTCGCAACAGGATATCAGTGGGCGCGGGCATGCCATTGAATGCCGTATTTATGCCGAGGATCCGGAAAACAACTTCTTCCCGTCTCCGGGCAGGATTGCGTTTTTAAAAGAACCGGCCGGTCCCGGGATCCGCAATGACTGCGGTGTCTATGAGGGGGCTCAGGTTCCGGTGGAGTATGATCCTATCCTGTCCAAGCTGGTCTGTTTTGCAGAAAACCGCGATGCAGCCATACAGCGGATGGTGCGTGCACTGGCAGGGTATGTCATTTCAGGGGTGAAAACATCGGTACCTTTTTTAATGGACCTATTTCAATCCAAAGCATTTATGTCGGGCGAAACATTTACCGATTTCATCGAAGAATATTTTGCCGACTGGCACCCTGCAGACCCACCTGCCGACCTTGCCGGGATCGCATTTATCGTGGATGAAATGTACAGCAAAACAAGGGTAAAAAAAACGATGCATCCGACAGGAAATACGGCATCGCCCTGGGAGACGCTGGGCAACTGGAGAGGGTAAATATCTGCCGTTTTTGAAATCGTCTTTTTTAACGAACCATAGACTTTGGAGATCACACGTGGAATACCGATTGAAAATCAATGCGGAAATTGTCCCTGTCCAGGCAGATGAAGGTCCTGAAAACAACCTGAAAATAGCCATGACGGGGCAACAGTTTGATGTTGACTGGCAGGTGATCGGGGACAATATGATTCATCTGCTGGTCAATGGCCGCAGCGTAAACGCCTACCTGACGGAGGAAGATGGCGGCAAGAATATCACCATCAACGGGCTGACCTGCCGGGTTGAAGATGCCGATCTCCTGGAACAAAACCGGAGTCGGAAAACAAGGCCCGGGGATGTGCCTTCGGAAGTTACACCGCCCATGCCGGCTGTGGTGGTCCGGGTGATGGTGGAGGCCGGAGATCTTGTCGAAAAAGGGCAGGGAGTCGTGGTGGTGACGGCCATGAAGATGGAAACCACGCTGAATGCGCCCTTTAGCGGAAAAGTGACCGGCGTGAATGCGGCTGCAGGCGATAAGGTCATGCCCGGAGAGATCCTGGTGGATATCGCCGGAGCGGCTACTGGAGAAGTGAATAGTGAATAGTGAATAATTAATGCATTCTATCGATTTCATTTTTCATTGCGAATATTGATGGCCTCGTAAAAAGTTGGAGAAACGATTTTTTACAACAATATATAGGTATAGCAAGAGTTTGAAGCACTATATATTGCAGCCAGAATAAAATGTTAGGATTTTTTACGAGTGCATCAATATTATATTTAAAAAAGATAGAGCGGAGCGATTCAACAAATTTTCACTTTTCACTATTCATTTTTCAATCTAATACCGGATACAAAACAGGAGGATATCATGGGTGACAAGCATTTACTTTATAAAGTAGAAGATCAAATCGCGATCTTCACGATTAATCGGGAAAAACAGCGCAATTCCATCAGCGTCGAAGCCATCGATCTTTTTATGGAATATCTGAACAGGGCCGAGCAGGATGACGATGTACGGGTTGTTTGTATTACAGGGGTCGGGGACAGGGCTTTTTGCTCGGGAGCGGACCTGGGCGGAGCCATTGCCGAAGGCGGACAGGATGCTTTTAAAAGTTATGCCGATCTGTTAAAACGGTTGGCCGGATTTGCCAAGCCCACCGTGGCCAAGGTCAATGGCTACTGTCTTGCCGGCGGAATGGGGTTTATGCTGGCCTGTGATGTCGTGATCGCCGGAAGCAATGCCAAATTCGGTACCCCCGAAGTGAATGTGGGACTTTTCCCCATGATTGTCGGCTCTCTGATTTTTCGGAATGTACTGCGCAAAAAGGCCATGGAAATGGTGTTGCTGGGCGAAAAATTGACTGCTGACAAGGCTGTGGAAATGGGCCTGATCACCCGGTCGGTGGCGCCTGAAGATCTTGATGCACAGGTCGATACGGTGTTACAGGTACTGGCATCCAAAAGCCCGGTTGGATTGAAAATAGGCAAACAGGCGTTTTATGCCGCGGATGCGATGCCTTTTGAAGAGGCGGTTGATTTTCTTTCCGGCAAGCTGGGGGAAGTGATTGCCACGGAAGATGCGAAAGAGGGTATCATGGCTTTTATTGAAAAACGCAAGCCGGTTTTTACGGGTCGTTAAGCAATTTGAAACTCGAAATTGCAGCCGGCAACGTGCAATCCACAACCCACAACATGCAACGTGCCAAGGAGATACGATGAAAGCAAATGACAAACTGATTATTGCCAATTGCAGCGGTTTTTTGGGTGATCGGTTCAGTGCGGCCAGAGAAATGGTCGAGGGCGGTCCCATAGATGTCTTGACGGGTGATTATTTGGCGGAGCTGACCATGGCGATCCTCTTCCGCCAGACACTCAAGGATCCCGATCGCGGGTATGCGTTTACTTTTTTGAAACAGATGGAAGAGATCATGGGCCGGTGCTTGGAGAAGAACATCAAGGTCGTGTCCAATGCCGGCGGCCTTAATCCCAAAGGTCTTGCCATGGGTTTGGAGAAAGTGGCTGAGAAACTGGGATTGAAGCCCAAAATTGCCTATATTGAGGGGGACAACCTCATGCCCCGTCTGGGCGAATTGCAGGCGCAGGGTGAAACCTTCACACATCTGGACAAGGGTATTACGCTGAAAGATGCCGGTGTCCAGCCCATAACCGCCAATGCCTACCTGGGCGGATGGGGCATTGCCCGGGCACTGGACAAAGGGGCTGATATTGTCGTGGGGGGCCGGATTGCAGATGCCGCCGTTGTCATGGGGCCGGCCGCCTGGCACTTCCACTGGCGGAAAAACGACTGGGACAAACTGGCCGGAGCCGCAGTGGCCGGTCATATTATCGAATGCAGCGGACAGGCCACAGGGGGCAATTACTCGTTTATTGAGGAGGTGCCTTCCTATAAAAACGTGGGGTTTCCCATTGCCGAAATGGAGGCTGACGGCTCCTTTGTCATTACCAAGCACCCGGGAACCGGTGGACTGGTGTCCGTGGGCACGGTAACGGCCCAGTTGCTTTACGAAATTCGTGAACCAAAATACCTGACGCCGGATGTTGCGGCGCGATTCGACACCATTGATATTGCCCGGACCGGTAAAGATCGCGTTCGGATAAAGGGCGTGTGCGGGGAGCCGCCGCCTGCAACCACCAAGGTCTGCATCAATAATCTGGGCGGATATCGCAATTCCATGACCATTGTATTGACCGGTCTGGATATCCAGGCCAAGGCCAGGATTTTTGAAGAAGCTTTGTTTGACAGTATCGGGGGTCGGGACCAGTATGCAGTGGTCGATGTTCATTTAACCCGCTCGGAAAAGGAAGACCCGGCCACCAACGAGGAGGCATTTGCCTATCTGCGGGTATCGGTGATGGATCCGGATGCGAAAAAGGTGGCCAAACTGTCTGCAAGGATCGTGGAGCTGGCCCTGGCAAATATTCCCGGTTTTACCGCTACTGCTCCGCCCGGTAAGGGAACGCCGGCGATTATGCATTGGCCCTGCCTGGTGGGAGGGGATAAAATTCAGCAGACGGTTTTTCTTGGCAAAGAAACGGTTGTGGTGGATTCGGTTACGCCGGATGCCGGTGCGGTTGTGCCAAAACCCAGGAAGGTTGAAATTCCTCCGGTTCCGATCGGTGAGACAATCAGGGCACCGTTTGGCCGGTTGTATGCCACTCGATCCGGGGACAAGGGCGGCAATGCGAATCTGGGAGTTTGGGCCAAGACACCGGAATCTTATGCCTTCCTTCGGGAATTTTTGACGATTGCAAAATTAAAGGAGCTGTTGGCGGATATGCGGGAATATGAAATCGAGCGTTATGAAATTCCCAATCTGCTGGCGGTCAATTTTTATATCTTGGGCCTTTTGGGAGAAGGCGTGGCCGCATCGGTGCGCAGCGATCCCCAGGCCAAAACCCTGGGTGAATACCTGCGGGCCAAAGTCATCGACATGCCCACGGTGCTTTTAAAGTAATGGTATTGTCCATCGTAGGGTGGGCTGTGCCCACCGAATCGACCGAAGACCTTATTGGGGAATCGGGGGCTTAAATGGCCAATAGCCCTTAGGATCCGGCCTTACGGAATTTTAATTGAAAGCGTGTAGAACTCACGCATAAGTACCCGTAAAACCGGGAACAGGTTTTGGGTATTAAATAAGTTGGGTCAAAGGCTGACAGTTCAGCGGCATTTATGGATTTAAGCGTCGGATCGCTGTTTCCGTTTAACGCGTACTAATGCGTTCAGACAGCTACCCGCTTTAAATCAAAACACCGTAAGCCCTGTCGCCGGTTTGCAGCTTTGTAACCGTGTTGATTGTCCATCGTAGGGTGGGCTGTGCCCACCGAATCGACCGAAGACCTTATTGGG
>CAYQNS010000010.1:0-47728 GCA_964418755.1 uncultured Desulfobacteraceae bacterium | reverse complement strand
CTTGAATTTGAAGACGCAATTGCTTTTTTTTTAAATGTGACAAAGTAGAATTAGATAAGGAGAATATGACTATGACGGCAGTTGAAATTACCGGAAAGCAGTTGATGATTGAGGAAGTCGTCGCCGTTGCATACGAGAAAACAAGTGTTCAACCGCTTTCTGATGAAACAAGAAAACAGATGGAAACCACCCAGAAATGGCTGCAGGATGCCATCGAAAAGAAAAATGCTGTTTTTTATGGCATCAATACGGGGTTTGGTTCCCATGCCAGCCAATCCATCAGCCCCGAGGATGCGGGCAAGCTTTCAAGAAATGTGATCCTTTCAGATGTTGCCGCTGTGGGAGAGCCCCTCCCCAAAGAGGTGGTCAGGGCTATGATGCTGATCCGGGCCAATACCATGGCCGGCGGCCCTTCGGCCATTCGTCCCATTGTGGTGGATACCCTGATTGAAATGCTCAACAAGGATGTGACCCCCCATGTCCCCAGGAAAGGGTCCCTTGGCGCCAGTGGTGACCTGGTGCTTCTGGCGGCCATTGCCGTTGTGGCGACATGCGATGACGATGGAGGCGGGTACAGTGGAAAAGCCTGGTACAAAGGTGAGCTCATGAGTGGTGACGAGGCCATGCAAAAGGCTGGGATTCCCCGTCTCAATCTCATCGCCAAAGAGGGCAATTCCATGATCAACGGAACCTCTTTCATGGCAGCCATGGGATGCCTGGCCATTGCAAAATGCGAAAGCCTTATCAAGCACTCGGAGATTGCCGCGGCCCTGACCCTGGAGGCCATGCTTGCTGTTTCCTCGGCCTTCCATCCGGCCATGCATGCGGCATCGAACCAGAAGGGACAGGTTGCAGTTGCCGGGAATTTAAGAAATCTTTTTAACGGCAGCCGGATGCTGGATTCCACGGATCGTGTTCAGGACGCCTATTCGTGCAGATGCATTCCCCAGGTACTGGGTCCGGTGAGAGATACCATCGAATTTGCCCGGGGGTACTTTCAGAGAACCCTGAATGCCGGCATTGACAATCCGCTGGTTTTCGAGTCGGATGGAGAAGAGCCGTTCTTTTGTATATCCGGCGGTAATTTCCATGGAGAAGGGCTGGCTTTTATGATGGATTTTCTCTCCATCGCCATGGCGGAAATAGCCAATTTTTCCGACAGACGTTCCTTCAGCCTGCTTACCCCGGGACTCAACGCTGGTCTTCCTTCAATGCTCATTTCTGCAAACGGACTCAATACCGGCCTGATGGTTGCCCAGTATGCGGGTGCAGCCCTTGTTTCGGATAATAAAACCCTGGCCCATCCGGACAGCGTAGATTCGGTGCCTACCAGCGCCAATCAGGAAGATCACGTGAGCATGGGCGCCAACGGGGCCAGGCATCTGTGGGAGATCCTGGAAAACGTCACCCACGTGATCGCCGTTGAATTTCTCTGCGGGGCACAGGCCGTTGATTTTCGTGAGAATGGCCCTGAGCGTCTGGGGGCCGGAACCAAAATTGCGCATAAACTGATCAGGGAACAGGTTGCCTTTTTTGAGAATGATAAGGAATTGACGCCGGATATCGAAAATCTGGCCTCACTCATTAAAAGCAACCGAATGATTGAATCCATTGGCTGAACCACAGGCGGCGGCCGGCTGATACAGGATTAAATAGTAGTAAAGATTTAACCTACAAAACCCAAACCGTCATAAATTCAAGGTTGCAAGGAGGAATCATCTTATGAAACCCGAAATACTTTACGAAGTCAAAGCCCAGCGTGGCAACACCCTTCGCTGTAAGGGGTGGAAGCAGGAAACTATATTGAGAATGCTTGAAAACAATATGGAAAATGCCGAAGCACCGGAATATCTGGTCATTTACGGTGGTATCGGAAAATGTGCCAGAAACTGGGAATCCTATCACGCCATCGTGGACTCTTTGAAAAACCTTGAAAATGATGAAACCCTGGTTATGCAGTCGGGCATGCCCGTGGCGATTTTTAAAACGCACAAGTTTGCCCCGTGTGTGGTTATGGCAACCACCAATATCATGAAAGCGGACTGGCCCACCTTCTACGATTTGCAGGACAAAAATCTTACCATTTTTGCCCAGTACACGGCCGCCCCCTGGGAATATATCGGGACCCAGGGCGTGATCCAGGGGACCTTTGAAACCCTCGGTGCCATTGCCGACCGGCATTTTGACGGCTCCATGGCCGGACGAATTCTGCTCACCGCCGGTCACGGTGGTATGGGCGCCAACCAGCCCCGGGCCATGAACATGCACGGGGGCGTGTGCATCAACGTGGATGTGCAGGAAGATATTATCGACAAGCGCATCAAAATCGGCTTTACCGATGTCAAAGCCAAGAACCTGGATGAGGCCATTGAGATGGCCAAAAAGGCGGCAGCCCAGGGGAAAAAACTGGCCATCGGTGTTGTGGGCAATGCCGCCACACTTTTTTGGGAAGCCTTTGATAAAGGGTTCGAACCGGATGTCGTTACCGAAATGTGCCCCTGCCATGATCCGCTCTCATACATCCCCGAAGGCTACTCGGCCCAAGAAGCCGAAGAACTGCGTCTTAAAGATCGCGATCTTTATTTTCAGAAAGCTCGTGAATCAATGGTCAAACAACTGCGCGCTATGAACGCCTTTTCGAAAAAAGGAAATGTCCATGTTTTCGAATACGGTACCTCCATCCGAAAGGAGTGTCGGGATGCCGGTATGCCCGAAACCGAGGCCATGATGATACCCGGATTTGTTGCCGAATATATCCGGCCGCTTTTCTGCGAAGGCCGCGGACCGTTCCGCTGGACCTGTGTTTCGGGTGAAGCAAGCGATTTGGCGCGACTGGATGACCTGGTTCTTGAAATGTTTCCCGAAGATAAACTTACGGTCAAATGGATCAACCTGGCCCGAAAAAACCTTCCCATCGAAGCACTTCCCGCACGGGTCTGCTATCTGGGTTTCGGAGAAAGAAAAGCCTTTGCCCTGAAAGTCAATGACTTGATCAAAAAGGGTGAAATCAAGGGGCCGGTTGCATTTTCCCGTGATAACCTGGATTCGGGTTCCATTGTCAACCCTACCTTCGAGTCCGAGAAAATGAAGGACGGCAGTGACCTGATTTCCGACTGGCCCATGCTCAACGCCCTTTTGAACTGTGCGGCCATGTGCGACCTGATTGCCATACAGGCCAATTATTCAATGGGCGAAGCAGTCCATACCGGTGTAACCATGATTGCCGACGGTAGTAATGAAGCCGAGTTCAGACTGGAAGCCTCCATGACGACGGATTCGGGTATCGGTGTGGTACGGCATGCCCAGGCCGGCTATAAAACGGCCCGTGAAGTGGCTGAAGGACGCGGCAAGCTCACTGACGACAAAATTAAGATCCCGCTCTTGTGGAGCCCCAATGCCACCTTCGGACCCGAAGGCGGGCGTCAGCTTCGTCGGGGATCTCATACAAAGGAAGACTGACGCGATACAGGTGTTTGTTCGCGTCTCAAGGAGAAAAAAATGTCAAATAGCACACGACTTCGATTTTTGACTGAAAGCGAAGTAAGTCTCATGCATGATCGCTGTTTCAAGATACTGACGGAAAAAGGGATCCGGGTGGAATATGCCAAGACATTGAAACTGCTTGAAAAGGCAGGGGCCATCGTGGACTGGGGCTCGGAAAATGTCCGGTTCCCCACAGCCCTCATCGAGCAAGCGCTTAAAACAGCCCCCAAATCTTTTACGGTTAAGGGCAGCCATGAAGAACATGACCTGACACTGCCGCATCCCCAGGGTTCATTTTATACCAGCACCTGTGTCCAGAGCATGAAATATCACGATTATGCGACCAACCGGTTTGTGGACGTGACGACCGGGCGTATGGCTGAATGGAACCAGCTCGCAGAGGCCCTGCCAAATATTCATAAAGTAGCCATGCAGACACCCATGGATGTGCCGCGTGAAACGGCGGATATCCACGGCCTGAAAGTCCAGCTTGAAAATACGGCAAAGCCCCTGATGGTCCTGGCCTATTGTCCGGAAACCGTGGGGTATATGTTTGAGCTGATGCTGGCCAAGGCAGGCAGTGTCGAGGCCTTGAGGGATCGGCCCATGGTGCTCACCTATCCCACGTCGCTGTCTCCTCTGAAATTCAAACCCATGGACATGGAGACCATTTTACAATCCTGCCATTACGGCGTGCCCATGGCGGTCAACTCCCTGGCCATTTCCGGCGCTACCGCACCGGTTACCCTTGCCGGCACTGCACTGTTGGCAAGCGTGGAGATACTGGCCATGGTAGTGATGGCCCAGATATTCAAACCCGGTATCCCGGTGGTGGCTTCTATTTATACCACCACCATGGATATGGCCACCGGAAATGCTCTTTTAGGGAATACGGAAAGCATGCTCAGCCGCGCGGCAGCGACACAATTCCTCAAGGAATCGTTCAATTTGCCTGTGGAAACCTTTTCCTTTATGAGTGATGCATACCTGTCCGACGGGCAGGCCATGGTTGAAAAATCGCTCATGCCCGCCATGCTCGATCTGGCCGGCAGTGATATCCAGTACGGTTGCGGCCGGTTGGGCGGGCCGACTTCGGCCAGCCCGATCCAGATGATCATTGATGACCGGATTTTTTCCATCATTGAAAAATGCAATTCGAAAATACCGGTAAATGAAGATACACTGGCCTTTGAAGAGATCCTTGAAAATGCACCGGATGGCGAGTTCGTTTCTACCGAGCACACTTTAAAATATTGCCGGGAAAGCATCCGGCCCGATCTTTTTGTTGCCAACACCATGGATCAATGGGAAGCAAAAGGCCGCAAAGATCTCTATGAAAGGGCAGTGGAAAAATATAAGGAGTTGAAAAAAGATCTTCACCCCCAGCCGCTGTCTGAAGAAGTAAAGCGGGAGATGGCCGGGGTTGTCAAACATGCCGACAACAGTCTTGTCGGTAAATTGGGGAAATAAGAATATTCGTATAATTTGTTGCCAATGGAACCGTTGATAAGGAAAATAATGGCAAAGGCTCCAAAAGAAGACAAAGGGGGCGCCCCTGAAGAAAAATTCTGCTGGATCGACATTATTGCTCCGGAGCAGGCATCCGGGCTTCTGGCGGAGATTTATAATGCGGTGGTATCCCCCGACGGAAATGTGGACCATCTGTACCAGGCCCAGAGTCTGATGCCCGAAACCATTACAGCCCAGGATGCGCTTTACAAAAGCGTTCTTCAAAGCACGTCCAATGTGCTGCCCGGCTGGTTTCATGAAGCCGTCGGTGTCTATACAAGTCTGCTCAATAATTGCAAATACGCGGCGGTCCACCACGGGGCCAACATGGCGCATTTGTTGAATGACGCTGAACGATCGGCAGACATCATCAATGCATTTAAAAGGGATACCCCGGAAACGGCCTTCAACGGAAAAAACTTAAAGCTGCTTCGATATGCCCGGCGCCTGGTGAAACTTCCCGGAGAAATCACCCGGGACCATGTTGAATCCCTGCGCCGGTCCGGTATTGTCGACCGGGAGATACTGGAGGTGAACCAGGTGGTGGCTCTGTTCAGCTACTTCAACAGGGTCATCAGCGGGCTGGGAATTTCCCTCGGCAGAGAGAAAATTGGGCTTTACTAAAATCGGAACATATCGGATGGGGGATAGTTGTCAATCCTTTATTAATAAAAAAATCTGTATTTGTTAAACAAGACAAAAGAAAAAAGCTAAGGAGAAGGTAGATATGAAAACTGGATTCAGATCCCAGTGTGTCCCCGAGTACCGGCTTTTGAAAGAGGACCAGATCAAGGAGATCCATCGCGCCACACTCAGGCTGCTTGAGACCACCGGTGTTAAGGTCATGCATGAAGGTGCCCTTGATATGCTCAAATCAGCTGGATGCCGCATACAGGAAAATATCGTCAGGATTCCCAACCACCTGGTGGAAGAGGCCATTGCCAGTGCACCGTCGCGCGTGACGGTATTCAACAGAAACGGTGATGAGGCCATGTATCTGGAGGGGCGCAATGTATATTACGGACTGGGCACGGATCTCCTCCAGACATGGGACATAAAAACAGGAGAATTGAGAAAATCATGTCTCCAGGATGTCATCAATTCAGCGATTGTCGGTGACTATTGTGAGAACATCGATTTTATTGCATCCAACGCCTTTCCCCTCGATGTTCCTGGAAACATGGCGTTTATCATTGAAATAAAAGAGTTGATGACGCATTCACCAAAACCCATCTATTGTACGGCCGGAGGCCCCGATGACCTGAAGGTGATCCTTGATATTGCGGCGGCCGTTAAAGGCGGGGCAGGCCAGTTAAAAGAAAAACCCTTTATCATTCATTACGCCGAACCCATCAGCCCGTTGCTTCACTCTGCCGGTGCTGTGGAAAAACTGCTGCTGTGTGCCGAGGCGGGAGTTCCCCTCAACTATGTTCCGGCCCTGCTTTCCGGAGGCAGCGGCCCGGTCACCCTTGCGGGCGCCATCATTACCGCCAATGCCGAAGCCCTGAGCGGACTGGTGATGCAGCAACTGCACGTGAAAGGTTCACCGGCGATTACCGGATTCAGTGCGACACCCATGGACCTGCGCACCGGGACAACCGTGTATGCCAGTCCGGATGAACGGTTGACACATTCGGCCTGTTGTGATCTGTACCACTGGTATGGGCTTCCCGTATGGGGTGAGGCCGGGTGCAGCGATTCCAAAAGTCTTGACGAACAGGCCGCCTTGGAGTCAATGGCATCCATCATGATGGCGGCATTGGACGGATGTAATCTGGTCCACGACATCGGCTACCTGGGACAGGGGCTCATCGGATCTCCGGCTGCCATTGTCATGTGCGATGAAATCATCAGCTATGTCAAACGCATGATGAGGGGATTTGATATCTCTTCCGAGCGGCTGGGGCTGGATGTCATCGACGAGATCGGACCCGGCGGTAATTTTCTCTCCCATGAACATACCCTGAAATACTTTAAGGAAGAGCACTGGGTGCCAAAGCAGATCAATCGCCTGAATCCGGAAGCCTGGCTGCAGCAGGGTGGCGAACGTTACAACGAGGCTGTCGTCAAAAAAACACTTGAGATTTTAAAAACGCATAACCCGGACAAACTATCCGAGGAGATGGAAAAAAAACTGGATGAAATCATCCGCAATGCTGAAAAGAGTTTGTCTGGAAAGTTGTTATCCGTTTAATTACTATCGTCCGTCCGGTGGCATCCGTGTCCCGGCCGGACGCCTTCAATGAGCACCGAAATGATGAAATTCAAAACCGTCCTTGAAAATGGAGCCATACATACCCTTTGCAGACAGTGTGATATGCATTGCGGCATCAATGTCCAGGCCGAAAACGGCAGGCTGACAAAGATAACCGGTGACAAAAGTCATCCCATCGGCCGCGGCAAAATCTGTCCCAAGGGCACTGCTGCTCTGGAGATGATTTATCACCGCGACAGGATTTTGACGCCCCTCAAACGAAAGTCGAATGGTCGGTTTGAACCTATTTTGTACGATCAGGCAATCGCTGAAATAGCGGATAAAATATCCAAAATCAAGGGCGATACGGGGGCCAGATCCGTCGGTGCATGGACAGGTGAGGCGCTTGGTTTTCTTCAGCAGGAAGAGTATGCCCGAAGATTCATTCACGCCCTTGGATCGCCCAACTATTTTTCCGCCGACTCAGTCTGCTATGCGGCGCGTCACATCGCCTATCACCTTGTTCAGGGATATTATCCCGCCTGTGAAGATTACGCCGATTCAAATGTTATTCTGATCTGGGGGGCAAACCTTGACATCACGCACCCGCCCTTTATGCAGGAAGTTCTGAAAGGCAGACAAAAGGGCGCAAAGATCGTCGTCATCGATCCAAGAAAAACCAGGACCGAAAGACATGCCGACATGGTGGTCAGGATCATTCCCGGCACCGACGGCGCTCTGGTCTGGGGGCTGATCAACCATTTGATTCAAAATGGTACATACGACGCTGAATTTGTCAGGCAATACACGGTCGGTTTTGACGATTTCAGGGCTTACGCCGAAAAGTTTGATCCGACGTACGTATCCCGGGAGACAGGCGTTCCGATTGATACCATCAGACAACTGGCAGAACTGATCGCCCAAAATGTGCCTGGGATATCTCAATATGTGGGTATTTCGCTTGAACATCAGGTCAACGGTGTGAACGTCATCAGGGCGCTGGTATCACTGGGAAATATTTGCGGCTCCACCGATATTTCCGGCGGCAGCCCGTGGCCGGAATATCCGAATGTCCGGAGCCTGGCGCTCTACGATCACCTGCCTTTGAATGATTTCCAGCCCATCGGGGCGGACAGGTTTCCATTGTTGTATCAGTTCCGGAAGCAATGCTCATCCCTGGCAGCCATGGATTACATGCTGGGGCAGGGAGATTATCCGCTCCGCGGCTGCATCATTTCCGGTGCCAATCCGGTACTGACCAATCCCAACGCCGCCAAGGTGAAGCAGGCGTTGAGCAGCCTGGACCTCTTGGTTGTGAAAGATCTGTTTGCCACCGAAACCGCCAAACTGGCCCATTACATCATTCCGGCAGCCTCATTCCTGGAGCGCAGCGAGCTGCACTATTACCCCCACAAACATCTTGCCGCCTTATCCCGCAAGGTGATTGAGTTCGAGGGAATCCGCAACGAATACGATTTCTGGAAGGATTTGGCCGATGCACTGGGGTTTGGCGCGCGGTATTTTCCCTGGCCGGATGAAACGGCCGTCAACCGGTGGATTGTTGAAGGCAGCAACCTTGATTTTCAGGACCTGGAAAAGAGCACCCGGGGTGTTGAATATGCTCCTGTACGACGGCGTAAGTTCGAGCATACCCCATTTTCTACACCCAGCGGAAAAATTGAATTGACGACGGACATAACTTCGTTTAGAGGCTTGCCGTCCATCCCGGAATACCTCCCCCCGGTGCATCGCACCAGGCGGGATGGCGCTTCTACCTTCCTGCTGGCCACCGGCGCACGGAGCCCGTTTTATTATCATTCCAGATATCATAATATAGCGCGCTTCCAAAAAAGAAAACCCGATCCGCTAGTGGAAATCAACGCCTTGGACGCCGAGCGTTTGAGTATTTCCAATGGTGAAAAGGTCCGCATTGTCAGCAAGACCGGCGAACTGATGCTTTCCGTAACAATTCTCAAAGCAGATGAAGTGTTGCCCGGGATACTCCAGATCGGTCACGGTTGGGACCAGGGCAATGTGAATTTGTTGACCGATGATACCGATGTGGATCCCATATCCGGCTTTCCGAATTTGAAACACGTTGTCGTCAGGATAGAAAAGACCTGATTCAAATTATTTATTTTCGAGAATAACCGGTTTTGATTGCGCAGGTTGTACTCACTCATCGGTTGGCGGAATTATTATTAAAATTTCTAAACAGAGGCACCATTCATCCATGTTGTCAAAGAGGAAATCATGTCAGAACCGGTAAACGAAGATTCCGATAATCAGAGTGTAGAGACGACTTCAGAACAAAGAGAAGGGCGGTTCCACCGGTTTTTACGGCTTTTTGGAGCTGTTATGAGGCTTGTCTGGGCCTCCAAAATTGCCGTCCTCGGTCTGGCCATCGTTTTGTTCTGGGTAATTGTGGCCATTTTTGCCCCCTGTCTGACTCCCTACTCCCCTACAGCCCAGGACTGGGAGGCACCGGGAGAGGGGCCCTCCTGGAACCACCCGCTGGGTACGGATGAACTGGGCCGGGATCTCTGGTCCCGTCTGATCTACGGAGCCCGGGTGGTGCTGGTGGTGCTGCCCATTACGGACCACTTCTGGATACCCGGCGGTATTGCCATTTGGGGCGTGCTGGTGTCACTGATTGTGGGGGCGGCCCTGGGGCTGATGGGGGGCTACTTCGGAGGGTGGCCGGATGAAATAATTATGCGTTTTATGGACGCCATGATGTCTATTCCCGTCATTCTGCTCTACCTCATTATTGTCGCCTCCATCGGCGCCTCGGCCATAAACGTGGTGATTGCCATTGCCATTGTAGGGGCACCGGGTATTGCCCGGTTGGTGCGAGGGTTGACCCTGGACATCCGAACCCGTGATTATATTGGTGCCGCGGTGACCCGGGGGGAGAGCGCATGGCACATCATGCTTGTGGAGATTCTGCCCAATGCCCGGGGACCGGTGATCATCGATTCTATGCTCCGGGTGGGCTATGCCATCTTCGCCATGGGCACATTGGGTTTTTTGGGCCTTGGATTGCCGCCGCCGTCACCGGACTGGGGTTCCATGGTGGCCAAGGGCCGGGAATTTATCATGATGGGCAGCCCCTGGGCCGCCCTGTGGCCCGCCTTGGCGATCGCGTCTCTGGTTGTGGGGCTTAACTTTCTGGCCGATGGGTTGCGTGAAGAGATGAGCCGCTATCAGTAGTCCATCAGTAACGCATGTATTTAACTGTTCATACAGGATTGCAAGATGATAACAAGCACACCTGCCGATGCCGGTACCCCACTGCTAAAGGTGGAGAATCTGGCCATTTCCTATGAAACCCGTTACGGCGATGTCGCTGCCGTGAGGGGCGTTAATTTTTCCATTGACCAGGGTGAAACCTATGGACTGGTGGGCGAGTCCGGTTGCGGTAAAAGTACCATTGCTTTTGGTCTGGTTGATTTTTTAGGCCGCAACGGCAAGATCGTAGACGGCAGTATTCATTTTCTGGGCCAGGAGCTGGTGGGACGTCCCAAAAAGGAACTCCGGAAAATACGCGGCAACCAGATTTCCATGGTCTACCAGGATCCCATGCAGGCACTGAACCCCACGTTGCGCATCGGCCGTCAAATGGCCGAAGTGCTGACCACCCATCAAAGTATCCGTATGGCCGCGGCTTTGGAACGTTCGGCGGATATGCTGCAGCGGGTGTATATGCCGGATGCCGGTAATGTTCTCAAACGCTATCCCCACCAGCTTTCCGGTGGCCAGCAGCAGCGGGTGGTGATCGCCATGGCCATGCTGAACAGCCCTAAACTTTTGATCATGGACGAACCCACCACTGCTCTGGACGTGACCGTTGAGGCCGCGGTTCTGGATCTCATCGAGGAGTTGAAGGCTGAATTCAACACCGGCATTATCTTTATCACCCACAACCTGGGGGTGGTTGCCAGGGTGGCGGATTACCTGATGGTCATGTACGCGGGTGAGATGGTGGAAAAGGGCGCCAGCGAAGCGATCTTCAAGGCCCCCACCCACCCCTACACACAGGGGCTCATGGCGTGTATCCCCCGGATGGGAGAGGATAAGTCCGGCTACCGTCTGGAGGCCATACCCGGGCGCGTACCGCCGCCGGCCGAGCGTGCCATGGATGCCTGCATATTCCAGCCCCGTTGCGGATTCGCACTGGATGACTGCACCCGCTCCCGTCCCGAGCCGATCATCGTCGATGAACATCACCAGGTGCGCTGTTTTCGCACAGCGGAAACCGCCGGAATGCGGGATGCTTCCCACCAGGGTTTGCCCGAAACCGGCATCGATCTCGAATCGTCTTCAAAGGATGATCGGCCTGAGACCCTGCTTTCCGTCAAGGATTTTAAAATTTATTATGAACACAGGGCCACCGCTTTGAAGGACATGTTCGGTAAGCATCGCAAGCGTTATGTCAAGGCGGTGGATGATGTGGACATCAACCTTCGCCGGGGCACCATCCTGGGTATCGTGGGCGAATCCGGCTGCGGCAAAAGTTCTCTGGTTAAGGGCATCATCGGTTTGGAGGCGATCCACGGCGGTGAGGCCGAGTTTCTGGGCATGGATATTGCCATGCCCCTGGCCCGGCGGGAGATGAAATTCATCAAGGAACTGCAGATGGTGTTCCAGAACCCGGATTCGACGCTGAACCCCACCTACACCGTGGGTTATCAGATTGCCCGGCCCATTCGCAAATTCAACACTGTTCCAAGGGGGCGGGAAACGGACGAGGTGCACCGTCTGCTGGATTCGGTCAAGCTGGGTAAATATTATGCCAAGCGGTATCCCCGTCAGCTCAGCGGTGGCGAAAAACAACGGGTGGGCATCGCCCGGGCCCTGGCCAGCCGCCCCAGGGTGGTGATCTGCGACGAACCGGTTTCGGCGCTGGATGTGTCCGTACAGGCTGCGGTGATGAATCTGCTCATCGACATACAGAAAGAACAGGGTACCACCATGATCTTTATTGCCCATGATCTTTCCGTGGTCCGCTTTCTCTGCGATTATGTCTGCGTCATGTACCTGGGAAAGATCGTGGAATCCGGCCCGGCCGGCAGTATTTACGCGCCGCCGTATCATCCCTACACGGAAGCCTTGCTCTCGGCCATACCCATCCCTGACCCCACGGTCAGGCGCAATCCGATCCGCCTGGAGGGTGATGTGCCCAGTGCCTTGACCCCCCCCTCGGGATGTCGTTTTCACACCCGCTGCCCCCGGCGTAAAACTCTGTTGCCGGACGAGGGGAGGATTTGTACGCAGCAGGAACCGCCCGGTCAGGATGCAGGCGCCGGGCATCGCATCTTTTGTCATATTCCCATGGAGCGCCTGGCTTCAATGGAATCCGTATTTACCCAAGTTGGAAAAGTTGCTTAAGGGGATTGAACTATTATTTCAGGCAGTATTATTCAATCGGGAAAAACCCGGAAAGGAAGGCTGTTATGAGAAAAAAGAATGAAAATCACCCATGGTTTTACGAACTCGTCGAATACATGAAGCAGGGGCGTATGGACCGTCGCGAATTTCTGCGCTATGCCGGGGCACTGGGGGTGTCCGCCTCCGCGGCTTACGCCACTGCAGGTTTGTGGAATCCCCGCCGGGCCAGTGCAGCGACCATCCGCCGCGGCGGCGTGTTTAAGGTTTCTGCAGAGGTACTCAAACTGGCCCATCCCTCGCAGATTTCATGGGGCCGCCAGGCCGATCAATTGGAGCAGCTTCTGGAACCGTTGGTCATCATCCGGGATGACGGTGTGCCACGGCCCTATCTCCTGGAAAACTGGCAGGCCTCGGACGATTTGAAGACCTGGACCCTTAACCTGCGTAAGGGCATCACTTGGAATAACGGAGACGCGTTCACCGCCGATGACGTGGTTTTTACCTTTAAACAGTGGATGGACAAGTCCGTGAACTCCACCATGCGCACTCTTTTCGGCCCTCTTATGAGCTCTTCAGGCATCGAAAAGGTAAACCAGCATCAAGTCAAACTCAACCTGGATACCCCGAGTATCGGCGTTCCCTTTTTTCTGTACGACAACCGCGCCTTGGTCATGAGCCATCGTACTTTTGAAGGTGACATCCTTAAAAATCCGATTGGCACAGGCCCCTACACCCTTGAAAAATACGTCCCCGGTGAAAGAGCCGTATTTAAAGCCCGTAAGGATTACTGGCAGAAAGGCGCCGACGGTAAGCCGCTGCCCTATCTGGATGGGATTCGTTTTATCGATCTGGGCTCCGAGGCCGCCCCTCAGATGGCGGCCCTGCGTTCCGGTGATGTCCACTTTATTGATCTGACCGACGTGGGCGGTGTGGAGTACTGGAAGACCCTCAACAAGGTCAAGGGCATCAAAACCATTGCGGCCCCCAGCGGTTATTGCAACGTCATGCGCATGCGGGTGGATATGAAACCCTGGGATGATAACCGGGTGCGTATGGCTCTCAAGCTGTGCCAGAACCGCAAAAAAATCCTGGGTCTGGCTTACTTCGGCCAGGGAGTTCTGGGGCACGACACCCACATCTTCCCAAAGGCGGCGGCCTATTGCAAAAAGGACATTCCGGCCTACAACCCCGAAAAAGCCAAGGCCCTTTTGGCCGAAGCCGGTCACGCCAATGGACTCAAAGTCACCATGTCTCTCCCATCGGATGTTTCCGAGATCGTGCGTTTCGGCGAAATCCTCAAGGAAGACGCAGCTCCGGCCGGATTTGATATCCGGTTGGAAACCATGCCTTCCAGTCAATACTGGGAGAAATGGCTGGAAGTGCCCCTGGGGGTTACCGCATGGGCCCACCGCAACCTGGATACCCAGGTGTTTAACCAGGCCTATTCAGTGGATGAGAACGGCAAACCCGTGGGCTGGAACGAATCCAGGTGGGTTGATCCGGAGTTTAACGCCCTCTTGAAGGATGCCAATGCAACCCTGGATGTGGAAGCCCGCCGCAAGATTATGTGCAAACTGGAAGAGATCCAGATGACCCGGGGCTCAGTGGGCATTTCTTACTTTGCCAACGGCTGGTACATCGTGCGTGACACTGTAATGGATCTGGAACCCGATCCGGTACGCACCTTTACTCAGCCCCAGATGTGGTTGTCCGCTTAACACGTCCACCTGTGGCGTGGATACGGGAGGACCCTTTTTGATGAGTCAAAAAGGGTCCTCCCCATACATTTTATCCAATATTTTAATTATTTAGCGATCGGGTGATTCCAGTGGTCAAATTTATTGTCAGACGTTTATACATGCTGATTGTTACGGTGTTTCTGGTATCGGTAGCTGTATTTGCCCTCACCGAATCATCCCCCGGCAATATTGCCAAAAATGTACTGGGCGCATTTATCACCCCGGAACAGGAAGCCTCTTTTCTGGCCCAGATGGGCTACGATAAGCCCGTTTATTTGCGGTTTACCTTCTGGTTGGTGGGCAGTGACTGGTATGCCGGCCACAAGTCCGGTTTTGATTTTAAGCGGGTGACCAACTCACAGGGGTTTGATGAGTGGTGGGCCCGGGATGAGAAAGGCCGTTTGGTTTCCTGGGAGTTGGAAGGCAAAAACCTGGTGACTCTGATACGCCAACCGGGTGGGTCGGTGCAAAAGGAAGTCGACAACACCCGCTGGCGCACGGACGCCCAAGGGAAGACGTTTTTCTGGGGGATGGATCGGCATAACCGGGTGGTGAAATGGCAAAAAGGGGCGGATAACGAAACATGGACCTTTCTGGAAGGCATGGGCTGGCAAAAATCCGCCGGCGCGCCGGTGGCCTATATCCCCATGCGAAAAGGCATCCTGCGCCTGGACCCGGGAATCTCTCTGCGCACCGGCCGTCCGGTGGGGCCCACTCTTATGGTGCGGTTGCGCAACTCCATGGTTCTGGCCGGGCTGGCCATCGTCATTATCATGCCCATTGCCCTGTTCCTGGGCATTATTTCCGGGCTCAATGAAGGAACATGGCTGGATCGTATCCTCTCCACCACTGGCATGGTTTTTACGGTGATTCCGGAATTTGTTACCGGTATTATTCTTATCTTATTGTTATCAGTGGTATTTCCTATTTTCCCCGGCGCCACTATTTTCGGTGAACAGGCCCCCTGGGCCAGACCGGATATGCTCGTGTTGCCGGTCCTGACCTTGGCGCTGATCGAACTCGGCTATATCCTGCGCATCACCCGGGCATCCATGGCCGAGACCATTCAATCGCCCTATATCCGTACAGCATTCCTTAAGGGCCTTCCCTACTGGAAGGTAATTACTGTGCATGCTCTGCGCAACGCCATGATTGCCCCGGTGACGGTGATCATGCTGCACGTCACCTGGCTGCTGGGCGGCATCGTGATTGTGGAGGTGGTCTTTGGTTACCCGGGTCTGGGCAAATACACGCTGAATGCCGCTTTGTACAAAGATGTGAATGTACTGGAGGCGTGTTCCATGATCCTGGTGGTGGTGGCCGTGGGTTCCCAGCTGGTGGCGGATATCGTCTATACGTTTTTGAATCCCCGCATTCGTTACAACTAAGGGCATTTTTTGTAACTCAGGTTGATCGGTTGAAGGTTGAAGACTGTGAGGAAAAAGCGCCATCACATTCCGCCAAAGTACGGCAATCGTGTTTGTTGACCCCTTCAGCCTTCAGTCTAACCCGCTTCAGCCTGACTCCGTGAGTAGCCATCATTTTTGATCAAAATCGTTGAAGGAAAATTAAGTATGACGCGTCAAATCAATGAACAGGAGGCAACCATGCGTCCTCATATAAAGTTTTGCAGTCCTGCCCAACTGGACAAACTGCATAATGCCGCCCTGCAAATTATAGAGCGCACCGGCCTGGTGATCCATTGCAGCGAAGCCCTGGATCTGCTGGGTGATATCGGTTGCTGGCTGGATAAGGACCAACGGGTTCGCATACCCGGCCATATCGTGGAACAGGCCCTGGCGAGGGCTCCCAAACGGATCAGCATTTACAACCGACAAGGGGATCCGGCCATGCTTCTGGAAGGCATGAACAGTTATTACGGCCCAGGCCCAACCATTCAGTACATCTATGACGCCTACAGCCACCAGCGTCGCCCCACGGATAAAGAAGACATCCAGCGGGCGGCCACGGTCTGCGATTACCTGCCCAATATTGATTTCGCCATGACCATGGGCATGACCGGCGGCGTGTTTCCTGAAAGCCAGGGTATCAACCCCGCCCTGACCGACCGTCTTGATTTCGCGGCCATGCTGGGACACACCCGAAAGCCGCTCATTTTCTCGGCCTGGACCAGGGAGGGCCTGGCCGATATCTGGAAAATGGCCGTGGCCGTACGGGGAAGTGAAAAACAGGCTTGCCGTCAACCGTTCATGATCCTCTTTACCCAGCCCATCTCGCCTCTGGTGATCGACACTGAACCGGCCCTGCAATTATTATTCTGCGCCGAAAAGGGGCTTCCCGCCATATTCTCAAGTGCCCCCACCATGGGCTCCACCGCGCCCACCTCCATTGCCGGATCTCTGGCCCTGTCCCTTGCCGAGTTTTTAGCAGGCCTGGTGTTGACCCAGTTTAAAAAACCCGGCACACCGGTGATCATGGGCGCCGGATATGGCCCCATGGACTTTCGTACGGCCAGTTCACCGTATAATGGCCCTGAATTTTATGTCAGCAAGGCCGTCAACAAGGAGTTGGCCGCTTATTACAGCCTGCCGGACTGGAATTACGGAGGACTCACCGACGCCAAGATTCTGGACGGGCAGGCCACGGCGGAAGCGGCCTTGTCCCTTTATGCGGCCACCAGCGTAGGAAGCAATTTAATCCACGACGTGGGCTATATGGAGATGGGTATGACCGCCAGCCTGGAGCTGATGGTCATGGCCGATGAACTTATCCGCGGCTTCAAAAAAATGTTCGCCGAAATCCCCATGGATGATGAGTCCTTTGGCCTGGATATGATCGACCGCGTCGGCCCCGGCGGTCATTTCCTCACCGAAAAGCACACCCTGGACCGCATGCGCCAAATCTGGCACCCCGATTTCTTTAACCGTGACAATTATGCGGTTTGGGAGAAAGCGGGAGCCCGGACCATGGAGGGGAGGCTAAATCATAAACTTCGGTGGATTCTGGAGAACCACCGGGCAGCGCCGTTGGCGTCGGAGGTCCAAAAAGAAGTGGCGTCTATCATTGCCAGGGCTGAAACCGGGAAATAGGAGGATTGTGTGGTTGAATTGAAATTAACAGTTCTCGGGGAGCAGAAGATTGAGAAGATTCATCGCGTTACCTTGAAGGTACTGGAAGATACCGGGGTAAAGGTTTGCCTGCCCCGGGCGGTTGAGATGCTGAAAAAAGCCGGCGCCGAGGTGGAGAAATCGGATCAGGTGCATATCCCGGCGGGGCTGGTGACAGATGCCATTGCCGCGTCTCCGAAGTCCATGACGATTTTCAATCGAAATGGCGAGGCGGCCATGTGCCTGGAGGATGATCGCACCTATTACGGCACAGGTCCCACTGTGCCCATGGTGCTGGATCCCTTCAGTGGTGAGCGCCGTGAAAGCTGCCAGGGTGACATAGAACGGGCAGCACTGCTCTGTGATGCCCTGGAAAACATCGATTATGTGATGAGCATGGGACTCAGCGGCGGCAGCGATCCCAGGCGCCATGGATTGCATCCGGAGTTTACCGACCGGTTGGACTTTGCGGCCATGCTGCGTCATACCGTAAAGCCGATTATTTTTTCGGCCTGGTCCCTGCAGGGCCTGCAGGACATTCATGAGATGGCTGCGGTAGTGGCCGGTGGAGATCAATCCCTGGCCGCCAGACCCTTGGCCATACATTATTCCGAGCCCACCTCGCCTCTGGTGCACAGCCCCGACTCTCTGGAAAAGCTGCTCTTTTGTGCGGGCAAACGTATGCCGCTCCTGTACATGGGCGGCCCCCTGGCCGGGGGCACTGCACCGGTTACCCTGGCCGGCCAACTGGTGCTTTCCAATGCAGAATGCTTAAGCGGCCTGGTGCTGCATCAGCTTTGCTCTCCCGGGGCACCTTTTATCTATGGTGTGGGCAGCAATCCCATGGACATGCGCACCACTCTGGCTGCCTACTGCGGCCCCGACGCTTACCTGAGTTGTATCGCCGGCAAAGAGCTGTCGGATTATTACGGGCTGCCGGATTTTAATTTCGGGGGGGTTAGTGACGCCAATGCTATGGACGGGCAGATGACCTGGGAGGCTGGTTTTTCCCTTCTGCAGGCTGAACTTTGCGGCAGCAACCTGGTCCATGATGTGGGCTATTTAGAGTCGGGCATGACCGCCTGCCTCGAGTTGATTGTCTTTTGCGACGAAGTGATCGGCGAATTACGCCATTTTAAAAACGGCCTGACGGTAGATGAAGACCACTTGGCTGCCGAGGTTATCGATCAGGTCGGTCCCGGTGGCTCTTACCTGGGGCATGACCATACCTTTAAATATTTCCGGGAAATCTGGTATCCCACCCTGCGCAATCGGGATCGCTTTGAGAACTGGCAAAAAGCCGGCGGGTTGAGCTTGGAGAAGAAACTTAACGCCAGGGTGCGCCATATTCTGGAGACCCATCATCCCGACCCCCTGTCGCCCGGGAGTGAATCCAAAATAAAAGCGATTATGCAAAAAGCGGCCGAAAGATACACCCAACCCCATTCCGGGAGGCAATAGACATGAACGGAAATCAGATAGCAGCTCGCTTTATCAAGGAAACCACCTGGGAAGGGCTGCCTTCAGCGGTGCGCCGGAAGGCAAAAACCTGCCTTCTGGATAATCTGGGTTGTATGATTGCCGGCAGCCGGAGCCGTATTACCGGTATTTGCCGTGCTTATGTGGATACGATCTGGCCCCTGGGCAATGAGGCTTCCATGGTGATGCAAAGTCGAAAATCCAGCCTCCTTGGAGCGGCTTTTGTCAATGCCAACACGGCCAACGCGACGGATATGGATGACGACGGTCTTTACTGCGACGGCCACCCCGGCGGCCAGTTGGTCCCGGTCACCCTGGCGTTGGCCGAGAAGTACCGCCTCAGCGGCATGGAACTGCTAAGTGCCCTGGTGGTGGGCTACGAGGTGGCTCACCGTGCCGGGGGATGCTGGCACGATTATCATGAGGTTTATCAGGCGTGTGGGTCCTGGGGCACCATGGCCAACGCTGCGGTGGCTGCCAAAGTGATGGGACTGGATGAAGAGCAGATACAACACGCCCTGGGCATCGCAGAATACCACGCGGGTAATTTGCCGATGATGCGTGATGTCGATCACCCGGCCATGGTTAAACACGGCCTGGGCTGGGCCGCAGTTACCGGTATTATGGCCGCCGGGTTGGCAGCCAAGGGGTTCACCGGCATTCCCAGCCTGCTGGGTTTTGAGAAATACCGCCACTGGTCGGAAAGTTTCGGACGGGAGTACATCATGGTTCGCGGGGTGAGTTTTAAACGCTATTCTTCCTGCCTGTGGGGACATCCGGCCATTGTGGCCTGCCGGGATGTGATCTCTGAAAATAACCTGGCCCTGGACCGGATCGAAAAAATCGTGGTGCACGGTTTTCACGAGATGAAGCGGCTTGGAGACCGCCTTCCCCGCACAGAGGAAGAGGCAATATTCAACGTAGCCTGGCCCCTGGCGGTTTATCTTTTAAATGGTGAGATCGAACCTCATCACATGCTGCAGGGAAACCTTTCTGATGAGGGTACCATGGCAATGGCCCGGAAAATCAAAGTAATTGAATCGAATGAGATAAACCAGGCACACCGTCCGGACAGCTACCCGTGCCGGGTGGAGATATTTTTATCGGACGGTCAGTGTCTGGATTCAGGTTTGGTCCATTATGAACACAGCAGTACCGGTGAGACGGAAACATCTTATGGTGACTACACGCGCCATGAAGAGGTGGCCGCCAAGTTTTTACACATTACCGGACCGGTGGTCGGCAGCCGGTCCGGGCAAAAGCTTCTGGAGACGGTGGAAAATCTGGACCATCTGAATGATCTGTCTCCCTTCATAGCCCTATGGTCATGATTTATAGATGCATTAACCAATCTAAAAGAGGATAACATGAAAATTACGAAACTGAATCATATTGAGTATTACCCGGACAGCCTCCGGAAATCTTTGAGTGAAATAGGCCAATACGTTGAATATGACGACATCCCTGTTCCCTCGGAAGCGTCCAGGCGTCTGGCTGAGACGGATATCGCCATCGTGGAATGGAGCGTCAACGTTGATCGATCTCTGCTTGAGGCGCTACCGCCCCGGTTGAAACACATCATTGCGCCTCTGGCTGATTATTCACACATAGACTGTGAAGCCGCCAATGAGATGGGCATAACCGTGTCTAACTGTCCGGGAGCTACCACCATCGCCGTGGCCGAGCATCTTTTTGCCCTGTTAGGTGCGGTAAACCGTCAGATATTGCTGGCCGATCGTCTGGTTCGGGAGGGCAAGCTAAACTACTACGAACCGTTCATGCACATGGAACTTCACGGTAAAACCTTAGGGGTTTTCGGATTGGGTGATATCGGCATTCAGGCTGCAGAAATTGCCCGGGGTTTCAACATGCAGGTGATCGCCAACAACAGGTCCACCAAATCGGTGCCCGGCGTCAAAATGGTGGATATGGAGACGCTGTTCACTGAAAGCGATGTGCTTTTTGTAACCATATCATCGTATCCCGAAAACAACGGCCTGATTTCCACGAAAATGCTGTCGCTTCTCAAGCCTTCGGCCTATATCATTAGCATTGCAATGCCGGGAATAATCGATGAGCAGGCGCTTTTCGATCTGATTGAGGAGGGACGTATCAAAGGGGCGGCACTGGACCTGCTGCAGGAGAATTTTCCCCTTCTTGAGTCAGATAAGGTGGTTTTGTCTCCCGGAGTGGCCTGGCTCACCGCAGAATGTCTGGAACGGTTGTTCGATACCGTTTATAATAACGTAAAGAGTTGTGTGGATGGAGATCCGGTTAATACAGTTATTTGAAGGTTTTTTGATTTTTACTTCAATCATTCTCTTGTCAGTCGATCTTCAAGTTTCTGGATCACGATGGAACAGGGCAGGGTGAGCATGAGATACATGATGGTCACCGTTATCCAGATTTCCATGGTGAGCAGGGTCCCGGTCATCAGTTCATTGGCTCTGAAAGAGAGTTCGGGGATGGAGATGACCGATACGATGGATGAATCCTTGATCAGGGAGATAAACTGGCCCGCCAGAGGCGGCAGAATACGCTGGAACGCCTGTGGGAGGATGATGTATCTCATCTGCTGATATTTTGTCATGCCCAGAGAGTGGGCCGCTTCCCACTGGCCTTTCCGAATGGACTGGATCCCGGCTCTGACGATTTCGGTGATGTAGGCACCCTCGAAAATCGCCAGGGTGAACAGGGCGGACAGAAAGGTCGTGAGGTGCTCTGGCGGGGCCAGGCAAAAGGTGACAATGGATACCAGGAGGTTGTCCTTGCCCTGGAGTGCATCGCCCAGGCTGCTGTATGGCAACAGGTTGTTTCCGATGAAAAAATATACGATAAATATAATCACCAGCGGCGGCAGGTTGCGCATGGTTTCCACATAGGTACCGCTGATCAGCCTGAGGAATACCACCTTGGATGACCGGCAGATCCCCATGGTCGTGCCCAGGATAATGGCCAGAATGGTGCCGAAGATGCTGAGACGTATGGTGTTGAAAAAGCCCCACATCAACACATTGGAGACCCACTTTCCGCTTTCCGCATCAAAGCGGTACAGGAATTGAGGGATGTGCCCCCAGTTCCATTTGTAGTTAAGTGCGATTTCCACCCGGTAATAGGTGGCCACGCCTACGAGCAGGAAAATGGCACCCACGATAAGGTCTGATTTTTTTAATCGTATATTTTTTTTGTACATAGAATTTCCTGAAGATTGCTTGCAAAAATGCAATGATGCCGGCATCATTGCACTTTTTTTTATCTGGAATTTTATTGAAGCAGCGCTTCCCATTCCAGGCTCTTCCACCAGTAGTTGACCTTCTTTTGGATAAAACCGTTGTTACGCACAACGGTAATCCAGTTGTTCAGATAAAACAGCGTATCCGGATCGCCTTTGGGAATTCCCATGCAGATGGGCTGTTGCTCCAGATTTTTATCCAGAAACATCAGCGTATCGGGATATTTGGCAGCCAACTGGGCCGGCTGAGGAGCTGTGCCCAGAAAAGCCGTCGCTTTGGCGTTCAGGAGTTCCTGAATCATGGGGCCTTCGTCGGGGAACAGCCGTACTTTGGCTTTTTTGTAGGTTTCCTTGGCCAACGCGGCACCAGTGGTGCCCAACCGCGCAATAATGGTGTTACCTTTTTTGTCCAGGTCCATATAGTCGGCGATTCCTGCTGCGAAATTTTTGTGAACCACAATATTCATACCTGCATAATCGTAGGGCATCGTGAAGTTGATTTTCAAGGCCCGCTGGGGTGTCCCGGTCATACCGGCGATAATCAGGTCAAATTTGCTGGTGAGCAGGGACGGAATAAGGCCTTCCCATTTGGTGGGTACAAATTCAATCTTGACCCCCATATCTTTGGCCAGTTGTTTGGCCACATCGACCTCGAATCCGACCCACTCTCCTTTTTTGTCCTGCATGGCCCAGGGCACGAATGAGGAGAGACCGATTCGCAATGTCCCTTTGCGCATCACTTTGTCAATGATACTGGATTTGGCAAGTTGTTTGTTGATGTCATCGGCCTGCACGGATCCCGCGAGGCAGAACATCAGCGTCATCAAAACAGCTGTTGTAATCGTCAACACACGTTTTTTCCCTGTCATCTTTTTTTTCATTGTCTTCGTCTCCTTTGTTGTGGGTAGTAGGTTTTGAAAATTGCTCCCGGTTTTCGCTCTTCCATGGTAAGTTTGCTGATTTTCAGGGAGCCGTTCCTAAAAAAACATCGATTTATTATTCCCTTCCGTCCGACCCCGCGCAACACAATACGTCTTGTGTTGCGACAAGCAGCGTGGCGTCTGACATTAAAGGATTTGGCTGAGAAAAAGTTTCGTACGAGCTTCTTTCGGACTGGTAAAAAAATGATCGGCCGTGCCTTCTTCCACTTTCATGCCATCCTCCATGAAGATAACCCAGTCACTGACTTCCTTGGCAAATCCCATTTCGTGGGTAACGACCACCATGGTCATACCCTCGACAGCCAAATTTTTCATCACCTCAAGGACTTCTCCAATCATCTCAGGGTCCAGGGCACTGGTTGCTTCATCGAACATCATGACTTTAGGGTTCAGCGCCAGCGCTCTGGCAATGGCCACCCGCTGCTGTTGCCCACCACTGAGCTGGCTGGGAAAGCTTGTAGCTTTCTCTGCTATGTTCACCTTGTTCAGCAGCTGCATAGCCTCGTCTTCAGCTTCACGCTTGGACCGCTTGCGCACGAGCATCTGTGCTATCGTGATGTTTCTAAGAACCGTCAGGTGCGGGAAGAGATTGAAGTGCTGAAACACCATGCCCACTTCCCTTCGGATTTCCAGGCGGTTTTTTTTATCGTCGTCAAGCGGAATACTGTCAATGGTGATTGAGCCTGAATCGATCTCCTCCAATCCGTTCAGACATCGCAGAAATGTCGATTTTCCGGATCCGGACGGTCCAATGAGGACCACAACTTCACTACGGCGAATGTCGGTGGAAAAGTCCTTCAGTGCCACCACACCGTTGGGAAAAGTCTTGCCGATGCGGTCAACATGGATAATGTCATCACCAAATTGTTTGGTGCTCATGCGGTTACCTCAATTTTTAATAAAATCGCTGCGCGATTTGTTTGGAATCAACCCCGTCTGCATTTTAAGAGCAGCGGTGAACAACGTTAAGACACGACCCTATAGCGTTTTTCAAAATAGGCCACGATCTGTGACAGTGTTAGCGTCAGCGCCAGATAAATTGCCGCGATGGTAAAATATATCTCAAATACCAGGAATGTCTCCGAGGCGATTTCATTGGCATACATGGTCATCTCGTATATGGCGATGATACTGACCAGTGACGAATCCTTGATCAGGGACACTGCCTGGCTTGTCAAAGGCGGAAGAATACGCCGAATGGCCTGCGGCAGAATAATATAACAATAATTATGGTACGTGCCCAACCCCAGAGCGTAGGAGGCTTCCCATTGTCCCTTGTTGACGGCCACGATACCGGACCGGTAAATTTCCGAGGCGTAGGCCCCTTCAAACAGGCTCAGCGCCAGGACCCCTGCGGCGAATCGATCGATATCAAGAATGGGGGCGACGACGAAATACATAAAGAATATCTGCACCAGTAATGGCGTGTTGCGTGTAATTTCAAGATAGACCCGGGCAATGCCCCTTGCCAGCAACGAGTTGGAGAGCCGCATCAAGGCAGTTACAAGCCCGATGATGTAGGTCAGAATAAGGCTGATCCAGGTGATGTTCAAGGTGATCTTGAGACCTTCCAGAATAGGACCCGTAATGAATCGGCCATCGTCAAATTCATAAAGGTATTTGGGAATCCGAAACCACTGCCAGTAATATCCCTGATCTTCAGCGCCTTTGAGAAGAATAAACACGCCTCCAACCATCAGAATCAGATAGGCTGAGATATCAAAGAGGTAATTTCGCTTACAAAATTGATAAATTGAATTTTTCATAGACCTGCGCGTCTCATTTCGATCCAAGTTTTTTGCCAATTTGTTTTTCGGCCTGTTTTACGGTTCTATCCATCGCCCGTCAAACATACTCGCACAGAGGTTTGTCCGTAATTGCAGTTGTAATTTCGAACTGTTTATTACCACTTTACGGCACCTTCGTCAACGCTCTTTAAACGGCCGTACCAGATACGGGGCCTTTCATCTGTTGTGCCGGATTTATAAAGCGTCACATATTAAATTGCACAAGGATAGAGGGAGAAGGCTGTATTGTAATACGCCGACGACCGATAATGCAATGAAGTTTAATATGTGACAGTCTATATATTCCCGGATCAGGCTTCAAACTGCTTACCTGCAAGGTCGGAAAGAGCATTTTCTCGAATTGCATCGATGGTTTCCTGAATTTCTTTGGACAGCGGTGCCGGTTTGTGGCTGTTTAAGATATTAATGGCTTTTTGGACGGCCTTGTCCCCCCAGGTTTTACTGCCCATTTTTTCCCATAAATCGGGGCTTTTACGGTTACACAGCTCAGGTTGCCAATGTTCCTGCTTGAAAAATTTCATGGTCTGTTCGGTGGCGATAAACGCTCCCTGGGGTCCGACCTCCCGGATAACATCCATGCCGATATGTTCCGGGTCGATATCAAATCCTTTGATAATACGCCGGACGTAACTGATTATTTCGGCATTCATCACCAGGGCTGCAGGGGAACCCACCAGCCCCTGTCCCATATAGCCGATGTCATGAATGAGATTGGCCCCGTCCAGGCCCGCCGTGAGCAGGGACATGGCCCATTCCATACCGGCCTGCTGATCTATGCAGTTGGAATCGCTTACACCGGCAGTGCCCCACATGGGGATACCGTAATAGTGATACAGATCGGAACAGGCTGAAAGTGCCAAACGGTATTCCGGGCAGCCATAGCTGCAGATGGATGTTTTCATATCCAGGGTAGACATGCCGAAGCCCGATATAATCGGTGCCCCCTTTGCTCTTAGCTGGTGTAGAACCACTCCGCTCAGGGCTTCCGCATTGCCGACGGTGATGGCACCGGCCAGGGTAACCGGGGCGCTGGCACCGGACATCATTCCGGGGGTGTAATTGACCGGAGCGGCATTGTCGGCGCAGAAAAAGAGTTTTTTGATGGCGCCCGAAGAATGCAGAAGGGGGGTCAGAGGTTCGGCATAATGAATGTGGATGGGCTTTTCCCGCAATGCCTCTTTCCCGCCCATAACCGCCGCGGCCATGTCATTGATCATTTTAATATCTTCCAATCCGGCGGCGGTGTAAAAAATGGGTTTGGTTGAATTTTCCAGTTGTGTTTTAAAAGAATCGATGTACATCAGGTTTGTCGGCGAATCATAAGGCAGGGCATAGGAGCCTAAAAAATCGATCTCTTCCAGAGAATCAGCGATTTTGGCGGCATTAGCAACATCCTGAAGCCTTGATTCCCTTAGCTTGCCGGTTTCAAGGTCGTAGGTTTTAATAAGATCGGTACCCATGCCGAAATAAGTTTTGTTACCCTCAAGAAGCATGGCTTCCTGGCCCAGTCGATCATACAGGGTAATTCGGGAGGGGGCACTGCGAATACACTCTTCCACCAGGTAATTGGGAATCCGGACGATATGGTCTTTTTTGATCCGGCATCCGGCATCGGCCATCATATCAATGGCTTCCGCATCCATTACCTTGACACCGATCGTCTCGAGAAGTTCAAGGGTTGCATAATGGAAGGTGTTGATCTGGTCCTGGGTTAAAATCCGATAGGCAGGTACGCATTGCGATTTAAAACCGGTGTTCATTAACATGTAGTTGTCCTCATTTTTCAACTCAGGTCGGTGTGGTTTTTCAAATACTCAGAATTGGGCACCAGTAAAACGATATTCTCCTAACGACATTTTTCAGAACAGGTTGTAAGTAGTTTACACTTTTCCAAAATGGGATGTATTGTTGATTTGAAAACCGGTGCCAAACCAAAGCTTGACACCGGTGTGGTATAGATCGGTGCTGACTGGATTTAAAAAAGAAAATCAACGCCCATTTCAGCAATTTCATCCTTGACTTTGTTGAACATGTCAAGGTGTTCAGATGTGGGAATGGCTTTGTCCACGTCATAGCATTCCTGATATTGACTGCCCTTGGAAGCTGTGGCGGCCTGGTCTTCATATTTGGCCAGAAGTTTGTTTGCGATTTCGTTTGCTTTTTCTCTTGTCATCCCCTGCCGTGCTACGGCATGACCCACTTCAGCGCCCATTCTGGCTTCCATCGGTGTTGCTCTGTTGCGATATTTGTTTCGGGTGGAAGCCATTTCCCAGAGGTGCCAGCCGGATACGGTGCTGACAAGGGCGTGGCAGGCGGTTTCATAAAACAGCATTTCCGTCATGGGGCCGGCGTTTGCAAACCCGTTGGATGTATATAAAAGTTTGCTGTTACGGGCCATTGCCTGGCCTGCCATGGAAATCGGCCACAAAAGTTCCCGGGTGGTGTTGGAACCCCAGTTAAGATGAAAGGGGAAGTGCTGGTTAAAAATAGCCCCGTGGATGCATAGTCCACTGAGGCTGTATGCCACAAGTGACACGGCAACACCTTCTGATCCGCCGCACCAGCCGCCGTAGATGGGGCCTGTCAGGTTGCCTGTATAGCAGCCGTATTGAGCGCAGTGAACCACACGGTTGAGAAGGGTATCCGCGGTTTTGAACTCGGTAAGGGTCCCCAGAATACGGGTGTCGGTGGTGCGAACACCCCATTCGTTATTGGAAACAGCGATCTGGCCGCTGTCATGTTCTGCGGTTCCTACGGCAACAAAAAATGTACCCGGACGACCGGTTTGTTTGGCCGCCAGTCTCATATTATAGATATGCTGGGTGCATCCATTAATTTCGGTTGGGCCTGCAGATCGAATTTTCTGGCCCATGGAATCTTCCAGGATCGGGGCGCAGAAACCGTCCAGGAGGGGTTCTTTGAGATAGGCCAGGCATTGTGAATAGTGCAGGTTTTCATCACATGTGGCATCTCCCGAGTATATGCAAAAAGGCGGCAATGTGTCTTCCACTTTACGGTGCTGCCACAACACGGCATCCTTTCCCGCCCCAACCCAGTACTGGCCCTTGGCCATATAAAGCGCCTCTTTTATTTCGTCATCAGTGACTTTGATGATGCGGTGGGTGTCTGTGTTATAGAGTCCAACCTCTCGAAAAAGCTCCCACCCTGCCTTCCATATTCGGTCAGACATCTCGTCGTCCACCGGGACCGGATTGCTGTTGTCGCACTTAATCTCATATTTTTTAACAATTTCCTGCAGTTTGGGCGTAAACAGTTTGGGAAGAAAATCATCTTCATCCATCTGGGGCCCGGTATTGGATCGATCCTGTATTTCCCAAAGACGATATGCGGTTGTCATTATTTTGTCTCCTTTAAGTTTGGTTCACTACTCAACTGTTATTTATTCAACAGCTCGGCCATCAGGCTCGGTGCGGAACCTGCGTCATAACAATAAAGGTCCGCACCAATTTCATCAGCCCAGTCCTGCGTGGTTGGCGCACCGCCGATAACCACCTTGTACTTGTCTCTCAATCCTTTGTCTTTTAAAAGATCGATAATCTCTTTCTGATGCGGCATTGTTGTGGACATCAAAGAGGATGCCGCGATAAAATCAGCACCCATTTCCTCGGCGGTTTTTATAAAAAGCAGAGGGTCAGCATCATATCCAACATCCTTTACTTGAAACCCATTGGCTTCCAGCATCAGTTTCAAGATGTTCTTGCCGATCTCATGCAAATCACCTTTGACGGTCCCCACGATTACCTTGCCTTTGCTTTCGACAACAGCACCCTTAAGCATTTTGGAGCGGCATAGCTCAACCGCTGCAGCCATTGCCTCACCGGCCTGCATCATTTCCGGAAGAAATATCTCCAACCTTGCGAATTGTTCTCCGACCTCGCCCATCGCATCGGTAAGGGAGGATATGATCTTCAAAGGATCAGTGCCATCACCTATAAGTTTTTCAGTTAACGCTACGCTCTCGTCTTTTTTGCCGGACGATACAAACCGGCACAGATTGTCCAATGACATAGTCTACCTCCTTGTTTGGTTTCAGTGATAAATTTGATAGTAACAAAATTGCCGTTTTCAGCCGCTTAATTTTTTGACCGGAGCCGATTTGATCCAAGCTTGTCCGGCCCTGATTGAAAATAAAATTCAATTGTATATACAGGTTGTCTACTTAGTAAACTTAAGTTTGAGCCTTGTCAAGTATTTTTTAAAATAATTAAAATTGTTTTTTTTTGAAATCAAAAGGCGGGATGTTGCCCTTAGTATAGCCCGGTTATTCATCATTTTTTAAAAAATCTGAATTATCAAGCATGGGGGTAAATGTGTCCATGAAAGCCATTTCTCCCCTCATGAAATATTCAACATAGGTAACAGGTTTTTCAAATGAGTACTGGACGCGCTGAATGCGGAAGACCGGATATCCCGGATCTACTTGAAAAAGTCGGGCCATTTCCTTTTCCAGGACGATGGCCGTCATGCTCTGGCTGACCCGGGTGAGTGGAAGCTGATATTTGTTTATCAGGATGTCATGAATCGATCTGCCTTGAAGATTTTCCCAGAGTATGCCTGCACACATGTCGGCGCGCAGATAGCGGATGGCATAACGGACCGGTTTTTTATCAAAGAACCAGAGTTGGCGAATGAGTACCACCTGGCCTTTGTAGTCCAGCATTTTATCAATATTTTCAGGAGGATCAATAACCTGTGATTCCACTATTACGGATGTGATCTCAACATTGAGGTCTTCCGCCCATTTCCGAAAAGGGCGGATTTTAAAAAAACCCGACGTATAATAATTTTTCTTTTTAACAAAAGTACCCTTACCCGGGATACGCTCAATAAATCCCTGCTCTTCTATTTTGTCCAGCGCTTTGCGGGCTGTCATGCGGCTTACGCTGAATGTTTTTGCCAACTGATTTTCCGATGGGACAGCGTGGGTGAAGTTTTTTGATTTGATTCCCTGGATTATGTAATCCATAATTTTTTCATATTTCGGGTAGTTTTTCGTCATGTCCTATTTCCCCGGTTTTTTATATAAACGGCAGCATATTTATATTTCAATTGATTACAATGAGATATTCAAGATATATTTTTTTGGTATACTGTATTCCATCTTGCTGAAGAATGTCGAGAAATTTTTTCCTTGACATGACCGGAAGATGATTTTATTCTCTATTAAAGTTGTATATACAATCAACGTTTCAGGGCAATTTTAAGATATTCAGGCGGCAGCAGTTGCCATATAATTATGTTGATATGGAAGTTTACCCGGGCTGCGGCTGCCGGAGATGATGGAGGGGCGGGAATCATGATCAGCAGACTGTTTTGTAATGCTCGGATTTTTACGGCACTCGATACAGGTACTCCGCTTTGCGGAAAGCAGCAGGGCAAGATTATCTCTTATAAAAAAGGGGCGCTTTTCTGCCGTAACGGGCTCATCGAAAAGGTGGGAGAGGAAATAGAAGTCAGGCAGGCTCTGGCCTCCGAATCCATTGATATGGAAGTTGACTGTGACGGGATGTGCCTGATGCCCGGGTTTGTGGATCCGCACACGCATATGTGTTTTGCCGAAAGAAGAGAGACGGAGTTCGGGTTGCGCCTTCAAGGGACGTCTTATCTTGAAATTTTACGCAGGGGCGGGGGAATCCTTTCATCGGTTGAAGCGGTCCGAAAAATACCCGAGACGGATTTGTATCAGACAACCCTTGACAATGTGCTGGCGGCTTTACAGCTTGGCACTACTACGCTGGAGATCAAGAGCGGATACGGCCTTTCCACTGAGTCCGAACTCAAGATGCTGCGGGTGATCGACCGGGTGGGCCGAAAAACGCCCCTTGATATTGTACCGACTTTTCTGGGGGCCCATGCGGTTCCCGGGGAATTTCGAGAACGGCCGGATGCATTTGTGGATAAGGTGGTGGAAGAGATGCTGCCTGCTGTGTGCGATCAGGGCATTGCCCGTTTTTGCGATGTGTTTTGTGAACAGGGCGTGTTTTCCGTGGACCAGAGCCGCCGTATTCTCAAGGCCGCCCAAAAGGCCGGGCTGTCTGTCAAACTGCATGCAGACGAAGTCCACGACCTGGGGGGGGGCGGCCTGGCTGCGGAGCTGGGCGCCAGATCGGCCGAACATCTGCTGGCTGCCGGCGACGGCAATATCGCTGCCATGGCAAAGGCCGGCGTGATCGCCAACCTGCTTCCGGCTACAGCCTACAGCCTGCGCAAACCTTATGCCAGGGCTCGTAAAATGATAGCAGTCGGTGTTCCTGTAGCCCTGGCCACGGATTGCAACCCCGGATCAAGTTTCACCGAATCGATGCCCTTTATCTTCGGCCTGGCCGTCATGAATATGGATCTGACCGTTGAAGAGGCCCTGGTTGGAACTACGTTGAATGCCGCTTATGCGATCGGCATGCAACAGCAGGTCGGCAGTCTGGATGTTGGCAAGCAGGCGGATATTATCCTGCTGGATGGAGAATCTCCGGCAATCCTGGCATATCATGCAGGTGTGTCCCCGGTGGTGGAAGTGTATAAGAAGGGCGAGTCGGTTATTTAGAATTTGAAAATAATCACGGTTTTTCAGCCGTAGTGGAATGTGAAAGAATATAATCTTAACGGACTCCGCGATCACCTTGGTGCCGAATGCAATCAGGAGGTAAAATTACTTCCGGAAAAGATCGGCGCCCTAGTCGAAATATTTGAAAAGAAGGTCTGGCCGGCTCCTGGTTAAGGCCGGATCTACAGTGCGGAAATTTTTCCCTACATGGAGAGTAAAAAAAATGAAACAAATATTGTTGGATAAAAACGGACTGACCATTGACGATATTGTGGCAGTTGCCCGCTATGGTGCTCCGGTTGGAATTACGAATGTCGGAGAAGAACGGGTCGAGCGTACCCGGAAGCTGATTTCCAAGTGGGTAAGGCAGAAGAAAAATATCTACGGCATTACCACCGGGTTCGGTGCTTTGTGCAATGTTTCCATTTCAGAATCCGATACCCGTGCATTGCAGAAAAAGATTATCATGAGCCATGCCGCCGGAATAGGCAATCCTCTGCCCGAAGAGGTTGTGCGGGCCGTTATGGCGATTCGCGTGCATGATCTTGCCATGGGCCATTCCGGTTGCCGTATAAAAACCCTGCGTTATTTGCTGGCGTTTTTAAATGACGGTGTTACGCCGCTGATCCCGGAAAAGGGTTCGGTGGGTGCCAGCGGAGATCTGGCCCCCACTGCCCATATGGGGCTTGTCCTCATCGGTATGGGCGAAGCGTTTTACAAGGGGCAAAAAATTTCCGGGGCTCAGGCCCTGGAAAAGATCGGGCTGGCGCCGCTGGTCCTGGAAGCCGGCGAAGGCCTTGCCCTGATTAACGGCACCCAGGTCATGACCGCGATTGCTTCGCTGGTGGTACGTGATGCGATTCGGCTTTCAAAGCTGGCTGATATTGCCTGTGCCATGAGTCTTGAAGTCCTCATGGGCAGTAACAGCGAATTTGATCCCAGAATTCACCAGATTCGCCCTCATCCGGGCCAGATCGCATCGGCGGATAATATGCTCCGGATGACCCAGGACAGCCAGATTATTCTTTCCCATGTCGGCTGTGCACGGGTTCAGGATGCCTACACCCTGCGTTGTTCGCCCCAGATCCATGGCGCCAGTAAAGATGCCGTTTCACATGCCCAGCGTGTCGTCGATATCGAAATCAATTCCACCACCACTAATCCGCTGATTTTTCCGGACACCGAAGAGATCCGGCTCGGGGGGAATTTTCACGGTCAGCCCATTGCCATGGCGGCCGATTATCTTTCCATGGGGATCGCCGAACTGGGCAGTGTGTCGGAGCGCCGAATTGAAAGAATGGTCAATCCGCAACTGAGTGAACTGCCGGCTTTTCTGGTAAAGAACGGCGGTCTTAACTCCGGCTATATGATTGCCCAGTATACTGCGGCGGCCCTGGTGTCTGAAAACAAGGTGCTGGCGCATCCGGCTTGCGTGGATTCGATTCCCACCTCGGCTAATAAGGAAGACCATGTGAGCATGGGCACCATTGCCATTCGCCAGTGCCGGGAGATTCTGAACAATGTCGAGCATGTTATCGCGGTTGAGATGATGTGCGCGGCCCAGGCCTATGATCTGATCACCGAGAACAACCCCCTTGAAGCCGGTCGGGGAACTATGGAAGCGTACCGGGTCATCCGGGAAGAAGTACCATACCTGTCGGAAGACCGGGTTCTTTCGGGAGATATTGAAACCATGGTCGCCCTTATTCGCAGCAACAGGATCGTTGATGCCGTTGAAAAGAAAATGGGCAAAATAAAATGCTGCTCCATGGATTAGACGAATATCGGGGAATAAAATCAGAAAAGAGGTTGTTGAAGTTCAGTCCACAGTTTTTCGGGATGGTGTTGCAACATGTCTGGAATAGAGAACGCCGTGTCTACAAACCACCGTTGTCCGGTTCAAGAAAGCATTGATATCCTCACCGAGGCGTATACCGCCCAGGTCGTCCTGGAGCCTGAATTGCGCCGGCACATGGCCGGCTTGCTCCGCCTATTGGAGGAGATTGCCGCGGGCGGGGGGGGGATTGAGCATTTGGCCGCCATGGAAGCCCTGGCCGGCAGGCTGGCAGCGGCCCACAAGGACGCGGCGGTTTTGGGTCGAGCGTTTTTGAAAACTCTGACCGGCGAACGGGAGGTTTTTCAAAGTCATATTGAGAGTCACAACTGTCCCACGGGCGACTGTGACCTGCTTGCCCCGGCACCCTGCCAAATGGCCTGCCCGGCCGGGATTGATGTGGCTTCCTATGTAAGCCTGATCGGCCGGGGACGTTATGAGGAAGCCGTGGACCTGATCCGCCGGGACAATCCTTTTCCATGGGTCTGCGGGCTGATATGTGCGCATCCCTGCGAAACCGAGTGCATCCGCCAACGGCTGGATACGCCGGTGGCCATTCGCGACCTGAAAGCCTTTGCAGCCCGGCAGGTCATGTCTTCTAAGACCTGGCACCCGGACATCGCTCCGGCACCTGCCAACGGCCGGCAGGTTGCCGTCATTGGGGCTGGTCCGGCCGGACTTTCAGCCGCATATCATCTGGCCTTAAACGGCTATGCAGTGACCGTTTTCGAAAAACTGCCCATAGCCGGCGGCATGATGGCCGTTGGCATTCCGGCTTACCGCCTGCCCCGGGAATTGCTGGCAGCCGAAGTCGGGTTAATTCAGGATCTGGGGGTAAAAATTCGGACAGGGGTCACCCTGGGTGAGGACATAACCCTGGCAAAACTGCGGGCCAATGGGTACAGCGCCTTTTTTGTGGCCACCGGTCTGCACCTCAGTGGACGTTTGAATATTCCCGGCGAAGACCTGCCCGGGGTCCTCAAAGGAGTGGACTTTTTACGAGACGTTTCGCTGGGTCGGCCGATATCCCTGGGCCGGCGGGTGATCGTCATCGGCGGCGGCAATGTGGCCGTTGATGTGGCCCGCTCAGCTCTGAGAGTAGGGGCCGGGGCGGTGTCACTGGTATGCCTCGAAAAGCGGTCAGAAATGCCTGCCTGGGAAGATGAGATCAAGGAAGCCCTTGAAGAGGGGATTGGCCTGACCAACTGTTTTGGTCCCAGGCTGTTTATGGAAGAAAACGGCCGCGTGGCCGGGCTGGAGTTCAAACACTGTATTTCGGTATTTGATGAGAATCACCGCTTCAACCCCTGCTACGATGAATGCGTGTTGAATTTTATGAAGGCCGACAACATTATCGTTGCCATCGGTCAGGCTGGGGATTTGGATTTTGCCCGTACCGAAGGCATGGCCCTGACCCCCCGGCATGGTTTAGCCGCAGATGCCCTGACCCATGAGACGGACATGGCAGACGTTTTTGCGGGCGGTGATGCAGCTTACGGACCCCGCTCAGTGATCGAAGCCATCGGTGCCGGAAAATCGGCGGCCCACAGCATTCATTGCTACCTTCAGGGACTACCGCTACCTTCGATGGCGGCGGTTCCCGTACGGCGCATGCGGACAGACTGTTTCGAGATGCCCGCCGCACGGAAAATGGAATTACAGCGGCCCAGGCTTCCGGCGGCCGATCCGATGCTGCGCAGCCGAACCTTTGAACGTCTGGAGAACGACCTGTCCATTGCCCAGGCCCAGAATGAAGCCCGGCGCTGCCTGCGTTGTGATATCTGCAAGCGCTGCGGCCAGTGTGCAACGGTCTGCCAGGAAAAAATGGGGCTGGACGCCCTGCCCTTCAACCATTTTGACTCACCGGAACCACCTGCCGGTGATTTCAGGGTAACCACCGACCGATGCGTACTGTGCGGCGCCTGCACCGAAAACTGCCCCACCGGCGCTATCCGGATTGAGACCCGCAACGGCCAGTGTCGACTAATTTTTTGCGGTACCGTGCTGTGTCAGGACCAAATGGAATACTGTCAGGCGTGCGGCGCCGAACTGGGTGCCACACGCTATCTGGACCATGTACACCGTCGCATGCAGGAAATTGATCCATCGCACCCCCATCGGCAGCACCTTTGTGCGGCCTGTATCCGACGGGATCTGCAGGGACGGTATCTGGCAATCCCACACCGCCCCGGCCTCCTGAGACCAGCCGGATAATGGATATATAGTGCCGAATGAAGTTTAAACCGATAATGGTAAACCGTGAACGATTACCGAAGTTTTGTGTAATGTAAAATTTGAGTAATGAGAACTGTTAATGTCAATATGACAAGTCCCTGTGAGGTATTCATATGAAAATTGTTTTTGTGGAACAGGATCGCTGTTTTGGCTGCCGTCACTGTGAACGGGTCTGCGCCTATCAACACAGCGGTAATTTTAAGCCTGAGGATGCCAATATAAAGGTGTCGGTGGATTCCGAAAAGATGACCCTTTCCAATATGACCTGTTTCCAGTGTGAAACAGCCTACTGCATGGAGGTCTGCCCGACAGAGGCCATCAGCATCGATCCCGATACCGGTGCCAAGCTGGTGGATCCGAAGCGCTGCATCGGCTGCCGTATGTGCGTGATGGCCTGTCCCTTTGGGAACATGTATTTTGATACCCAGAGACATATTGCGCACAAATGTGATCTGTGCGGGGGGGAACCGCGTTGCGTGGAATTCTGCATGGCCGGTGCGTTGCACTATGCCGATATCAACGAGCTGGCCGAGATCAAGCGCCGGCATGCGGACCGCAAACTGAGAATTTATGCCATAGCAGAGCAGGAGGGCCCCGGAAAATGAAAGCCAACGCCATTGTACAAAACGGAATTGTCAAGACCCTTTGCCGCATGTGCGATACACGCTGCGGCACCAAGGTCTATCTGCGCGACGGTGTCATGGTGGACATCCGCCCCAATGAGGATAACCCCGTCAACAAGGGGCACATGTGTACCCGGGGGCCGGCAGCCATGGATCTGTTCTATCACCCGGACCGGATTCTGAAACCACGCAAACGACACAGTGACGGTAATTTCAGCGAGATCTCATGGGATCAGGCCATGGACGAAATCAGCGCCCGGATGCTTAAGATCAAAAAAAATTACGGTGCCCGTGCCATGTCGACATGGAAGGGCGAAGCCCTAGGCTTTTTCCAGCAGGAGGAATACGCCAGACGCTTTATCCATGCCTTTGGCTCGCCCAATTACTTTTCCAACGACTCAGCCTGTTTTGCCAGCCGCTATATCGGCTATAAACTGGTCAACGGTTTCTATAATTCGTTTCCCGAATTGGAAAGCGCCGATTTAATCGTGTTGATGGCCACCAATCCGCCGGTCTGCCACCCGCCGTTCGTGTCCGAGATGGCCGACGCCGTTCAAAAAGGCGCCAAGCTGGTGGTGGTGGATACGCGGTTTAATCCCATTGCCTGCAAAGCCGACATTTTCGCCCGGCCCCGCACCGGCACCGATGGCGCCCTTTTGTGGGGCCTGGCGCGTCATCTAATCGAGACCGATAACTATGACCACGAACTGGTCGAAAAATATTCCGTCGGATTTAACCGTTTCGCCGAATATGCCCGTCAGTTCACCCCTGAGCGGGTGACCCGGGAAACCGGTATGGACGAGAAGACCGTTGTGCAAATCGGAGAACTGATCGCCCGGCACCGGCCCCGGGTGATCTTTTATCCCGGTGCTGGCCTGGAGCACCAGGAAAACGGGGTCAACACCATCCGTGTAATGACGGCCCTGATGTGTCTGTGCGGCGCGCTGGATATCCCGGGAGGGCTGGTGTTGAACGAAGGCCTGGATAGACGTCATTTAACCCTGTATGACGAAATTCCCCTGCTCGATCAGAATCCCATTGGTGCCGATGGTTTCCCGGTGCTTTACGACCTGCGTAAAGAATGCCACACCATGACCGCCATGGACTATATCCTCGGCCATGGAGAATATCCCCTGCGGGGCATTGTGATGACCGGCGCCAACCCGGCGGTGAGTAATCCCAACCTTGCCAAGGTCATCAAGGCACTGTCCAGCCTGGACCTTCTGGTGGTCAATGATTTTTTCATGACCCGCACGGCCCAACTGGCCGATTACGTCCTGCCGGCGGCCACTTTTCTGGAGCGGTCGGAGCTGCACTGTTATTCCAAATACCAGCATGTGGCCCTTTCGCGTAAAATCTTCGACATTCCCGGGGTACACGATGACTACACCCTGTGGAAAACCCTGGCCGACCGCCTGGGATTCGGTGAAAAATATTTCCCCTGGAAGGACGAAGATGCTGTCAACCAGTGGCTACTGGAGCCGACCGGAATCACGTTGGAACAATTAAAGAAACATCCCGGGGGGTTGCGCTACAAACCCCAGCGTTACAGAAAATATCTGACTGAACACCTGCCGACGCCTACCGGTAAAATTGAATTCACCTCCAATTATCTGAAAGAGAAAGGACTGCCGGAAATACCTGAATATGTGCGGCCCCGCTATCTCGGCCTGCAGGAGCAGTACCCGCTGGTGCTTCAGTCCGGTGCGCGCAAGCCGCTTTTTTATCATTCGCGCAATCAGAACATCCCGCGCTTTCGCACCGAATTCCCCTGTGCCCAGGTGGAGATCCACCCGGACACGGCCGGCACTCTGGGCATCAAAAACGGGGATCGGGTCAAAATTTCTTCAAAGATCGGATCCGTGGAGGTGGAAGCCCTGGTGGTGGGATCCAATGATATTCTCCCCGAAGTCCTGGAACTTTATCATGGCTGGGAACACGGGCGCGTCAACTGGGTGACCTTTGACCGGCACTGCGACCCCATCAGCGGGTTTCCGCCCCACAAGGCCACACCGGTGAGGATAGAAAAAGCATAGCTGATTCATGACATCAAATGGTGAAAAAGAAACATGGTTCTTTGAATTAGGTTTCTTTTTCACAGCATGAATAAAAAGCAATTTTTTTAGAAACGACACATTATGAGGCGCTGTCTGAAGTTACAGGCTTTTCAAGACGTCGATCATCGAATAAACCACGGATTTACTGCCCCTGCTTACCTTTTGAGCCAGATAACCCGCCGCATCCAGAGTGCCCAGAGCATAGATATCCCGGCCGTTGACATTGTGGGAAAACTCGAATTTGACGGTATCATCTGTAGAGGTCAGGCTGTAGGTATGCCAGGCATGCCCTGAAAGATATTTTTTAGGTACACCCAAAATTGTTTGCTGCTTTTGAGGATTCCTTTCTTTTATGATTTGATCTGCCGTGCAGGGCATCCCCAGTCGGCTAAAGTACTCCACCATGGCCTTGGCGGTTCCGCTGGTATCGGCCTTTCCCTTCTGGTGGCTCTCCCGGATTTCCAGTGTGTATCCGTCAAACAGTCCGGGGAAGGTATGGGCGGCCCATTCCATCATGGCCTGGAATCCCACAATCTGCTTGGCCATGTTGGGGGCGATCACCGCGCTGATTTTCGAATCGCAGACACTCTGGTGAAGCCGGTCCCGGTCTCCGCCGGTGGTGCCCATGACAAAGGGCAGGTCGTGCCTGCAATAAAATTCGGCATTGTTGTTCACCGCCGACGGATGGGTAAAATCGATGCTGATAAACGGGTAAAATTCGGTCTTGATGTCATCCATCATCGCTTCGGCCATATCCGGCTTTACCAGGCGGATGGCCCGATCCCTTATAAGACAGTTGGCATCGGTTATCTCCGGACCTGTCAGGGAGTATGGGATAATCTCGAAGCGTTGATCAATCGCGGCGTGTGCAGCAATAGTGGCGGCCATATCGCCGGGCAGCCCGTTTATCATTATTTTTACAGGATTCATTTTTTTATCTCCATTTTTACAGATTTGTTATGTGTCTGTTCAGGGTTTTTCTCACGATGATTTATCCGGGCCAGGCGGTTTTGCATTTCGGGCAACAGGCCGGATAGTTCGGGGAAAGCCGTGTCCCCGGCTTCCGACAGGCTTTGCGCCAATGTCCGGACGGCCTTGGGAATATACGCCTCGAAATCAGTTTTGTGCTTGACCCGGCTCAGGAATGCAAAGGCCCCGAGCATTTGCAGATTTCGAGTAATACGGCAATACCGATATCCGGCAAGAAATTTTTTACGGCTGCAGGAAACTGCGGTTTGGTAGCGCCGCATGCCGTAATCCAGCAGGTGTTCCTGCAAAAGATTCGGCAGTTCCACATAGGGATCGATTAAAAGGGACGCCAGATCGTATTGAATCGGACCGATCCGCCCCCCCTGGAAGTCGATTAAAAATGATTGTCCGTTTTTAATCATTATATTGCGGGATTGCAGGTCCCTGTGCATAAATCCGTTGCATGAATAGTGCACGGTTTGATCTGCCAGTTGGAAGAAATCTTCCCGAAGTTGGCCAAAATCAATGCCAAGGGTAAGATATCCGTTTAAAAAGGCATCTGTAAAATAACGGCATTCTTTTTCCAGAATAAAGCGGCGGTCGTAGCAGGATGTCTGGCATGTCCATTTGGAATGAAACCCCTTTGCGCCTTCTACGGAAAATTTCACCAGGATATCGATGATGGATTCATAGAGTCTGCCGGCTTTTTTCTTGTCCGGCATAGAATTCACCAGGTCCTGAAGATGAATGTCGCCAAGGTCCTCCAGTAGAACCAGTCCGCAGAACCGGTCGAACGCCGGGATTTCAGGTATTGGTATGCCCCGGGCTCGAAGGTGGCGGCCGATATCGATAAACGAATCTACCTCTGAGGTTGCCTTTTGCCGGCGCAGGCCGTGATCCGCCAGAATCAGGCAATGGCCTGCCCGTGTGATTCTGTACCAGGAGCGATCCGAGCCGTCACCCTTTAGCTTAATGGTCGTCTGAGTCGTATGGGCGGTGAAGTCAGTCAGGGGCCAGGTGTGTCTGAATGCCCTGTCCGTTAGTTTTTTCAGGTTTATCCGCCGGTACTGCTCCGGCGTGCCGATATCCTGCCAGAACAAGGTGCCGGGCATAAATGCCTTTATTTCATCCCCCGAAGCCATCAGTTTTCGGTAGGCATCGATACTGCTCGAAAAACAGTTGGTCGGCATGACATCCAGTACCCGCGGATCCAGTACCTGTATTCCGGTGAATGTAAGCTGCCTGGTATTCTTTTGTATAGGCCGATCTCCCTGAAAACCGGTGATGAAACCTTCATGGCTTACACTGACGGTATTGAACCGGTCATTATTGCAGAGCACCATGGTTGCCGGATAGGGGTGCCCCATGTGAAATCTGTAGAGTTTTTTGAAATCAAGATTGGTAATAATGTCGCTGTTGATGACAATAAACGGCTGTTCATCCCAGAAATCGGCTGCGTTTTTGATGGCACCCCCACTGCCGAGAATTTCCGGTTCATAACGCGTATCAACCGGAATGGAATAGAATTGACGGGCAAGAAATGAGTCTATCTCTTTGCTCAGGTGATGGGTGTTGACCATGATCGCACTGCACCCGGCCTGTTCCAGGCTGCGAATCATGATATCCAGCAGGGGGCGGCCGTCAATGGGAAACAGCGGCTTGGGGGTATGGGCGCTATATGGCAGGAGCCGGGTGCCGAAACCGGCTGCCAGAATCAGTGCTTTCATGGTTTGTCTGTTGGGTGCAATACAAAAAAGCTACATCATTTAGATAATGCCATTTTGCCATTTAACATGCTGTTTGAATGTCGAACAGGGAATGTCGAATTATGAAGTTTTTTTCTTATTTTGTCCGGCTTTGGGCTTTGTCGTAATTTTGAGCCCAGCCCCGAAATTCAACAGATCTTTCGTTATTGGGTCAGATAATCCCTATAATGTTCAATGGTTTGAGTAAAAAATTTGAGTCGTTGATCCGGGGCATGGCCTGATTTGGTTTTTGATTTGAACAGGGCTATGGCATTTCTGTAGTTTGCCTTGGAAAGGGCTTCTTTTAGCTCAATCTCCTGTTTTTTGTACATTCGGTTGCCAAAGGATTGAATTTTTTTCAGACTTTCTTTGGTGCCGCTGTTTTTTTCAGAGCTTTCCTTCAGATATTGTAATACGATCTGGTATGATTCAAAATAGGTTTTAAGAAAGCGGGCATAATTTTTTAATTTTTCAAAACCTTCTGCGGTCAAGTTGTATGTGTCCGGGAGCGTGGCATGGGGCATGAGAATGGCATCATTAATAAACGCTTTAAGGCTTTTGCGGACAATAAAATCAGCAGAAAGGTCTGCATTATAGGTAAATTCAAACCTGAAAAAATTTTGCAGCAAAGCATAGGGGGCATGCAGATCAGACGCGGTAAACTGGAAAGCGTTTTTTCCAAGAATTCCCAATGCCGTAAATGCCGCCGGTACGAAAAAGGCGATACAGTTGTTCTTATAATAGTCAAGAACCGGGCGTTTGGCGATGTTGACCTGGAACTGAGCATCTGTATAGGGTTTTGATTTTTCACCGGAGATTGGCAGTATGAATTTTCTTTGGACATAGGCATCAATAACCTGTTCAAGTGCATAACCATGGTCCAGGATAAGCGTATCCGACAACATGACATCCTGTTGGTGTAGATAGTGGATATATGTTTCGACTTGAGCCAGTATCCGGTCGTAGGAAAAACGGTTTTTGGAAAAGTTTAAAATTGCACCTGCCACCAGCGCATGAGGGGTGACAACCGTGGTCCGGTCTATTGCATTCAACACCTTGTGCCCGATGATGCGGCATATTTTTTTATGCTGGCCGGTGGAGTCGCCTGCCAGGTCAAAATTATTTTGCCGCAAAAATTCTGTAAGCGTAAAAGGTTTGTCGAAGTTTACGTAGATGCGGCCATATTTTTTCTTGAGAAATTTTCTGGCATTGATCATCCGGGAAAAGCTTTCGGGGTTTTTCTTGCCCCCTTCCAGCTCATGCAGGTAGGCGCTTTCTTCCAGGACCCTGTCATAGCCGACGAAGACAGGTACGAAAATAAGGTCCTCGCATGCCCCGTTTTTATAAGCCTCGATCAGAATGGATAGCATGCCGAGTTTCGGCATCAGTAATTTGCCGGTTCGGCTGCGGCCGCCTTCGACAAAAAGTTCAAGGTTGAATCCTTCTTCAAGTATTTTATAAATGTATTCTGAAAATACTATGGAATAAAGGGGCATTCCCTTGAATGTTCGCCTCAGGAAAAACGCACCGGATTTTCTGAATATGGGCCCTAAAGGCCAGAAGCTGAGGTTCTTGCCCGCAGCAACCAGCGGACACGGCATGTTGTTTTGATTCATGATATAGGAGAGAAGCAGATAATCGATGTGGCTTTTATGGCAGGGCAGGAGAATCAGGGGACCTTTTTGAGACATGCTTTTAACCCGGCTTAAACCCTTCTGATTGACCGTGAAGCCGTCAAACATGATTTTAAACAGCCAGGTTAAAAATGCTGAGAATACCTTTATCATGTTTGTGCTGTACCTGGCAGCGATCTCTTTAAGGTATGCATCGGCCTGTTTTCGTGTTTTCTGGATGGATATATTCTTTGATTTGGCATGCTGCCGCATGTAGCGGCTCAATCGGTCCCTGGTAAGGATGCTTTCTTTCATCTCTTCGATGGATTTGAGCTGCGGACCGGTGATGCTCTGTCTGTGTCGGTTGAGCTGCCGCAAAAGGTTGCGGCGGACCATGAGGCAGAGATGTTCATTGCCGAGGTTGTGTTTCGCCTGCTGTTGAACAAACGTCATTAGGTTCAGGGGCTCTGAAATTTCTATAAATATTTTGCCGGGGTTTTTTAAAAGCATCACCAGGCGACGCAGCACGCCGGGTTTTTGTTCCGAACCGAACAGGATATCGATGATGCCCGGAATGGGCCGGGAGGGCTTTTTGCTGAAAAACATCAACTGGGGAATCAGAAATATCGGGCGGTCAATGGATTTCTGCATTTCAACCAGATACTCGATGGGGCCGGCTTCCGATTTGACAAAGCGGCGGTAAAAACCCCTGGGGCTTACAAGCGACAGAAGGGCTGTTCTGCCTGCAAGCAGTTCATTGCGCATATATCCGCTTTTGTAGGGATCCGGAAAAGAAAAATGGCGCAGGATATGATCCAGGTAAAAGAGCGATATCCTGAAAATTCGAGAGATCGGCTGCCACAGAAAGACCTCGTATCCCATGCCGATTTCAGGAAAACGGCACCCGAGCTGCTGGTACCGGGTATGGTAAAACAGGTATTTGAAGTGACTCTTGTACTTGGTTACATAAACCACGATGGCGTCTTCGGGAATTTTGTCAAGAACAGCTATCTGGTCACTGCCGACGGTTATGCCGCGATAAAAAAGTCTGAGCATCCAGGACGCTGTAAATCCCTTTTTGCCCGGCAAGAAATAGCTGAAGTGGTGCTGCTGTCCCTTGAGAAGAGAGTTTTCCCAGGTGCGTATTTTATCTGTAATTTTGTTTAATTTGTTTGTTTTCAATTTCATAGTAACTGGTGTTATCCGGCTGAAAATTATATATTTAGTGTTTGGCCAAAACACATATATCTTTGAAAAAACAAAGTATTACCAACGATCTTAGTTCCCTTGAAGATCAGCCATTAGCTGTTAGCCAAAGGAGGCCTTCATTATTTCGAGCTGAAAGCCAATAGCCAACTGCTAAAAGCTTAAATCTTCGTTTGTTTAAATCTATAATAAAGCAATTCAGAAAAATAACAAAATCGGGCCTGCTTTGCAAATGGTTTGTTTCTTTTCGGGCCTCCTTTTCGTGTAGACTGCCGAGTCGTCGGATATGTGATACGTTGACAATGCTTTTCCGGCTGAAGTTTTTAAGCGAAGGTTGATGGCGTGAGAGGGCGCTCAGCGATGGTTACGATTTTTTCAAGCATCGCGGCTCATGCCCGTCAAGTTGCTGAGTTCACGATCTTTATCCATGAATGCCCCGGAGGATGATTCTCGCATCCGCAATACTCAACCCCTCCTCGTAAACCAGCACCGGGTTAAGATCCAGTTCCTGAATTTCCGGATATGCTTCAATGATCTCGGACACGGTGAGCAGGAGCTTAACGATAGCTTTCCGATCACGGGGAAGACTGCCCCGGAACCCGTCAAGCAGTTTTGAAGAGCGGATTTCATTCACCATATGACGCGCGGACCGGCGGGAAATCGGAAGCACCCGAAAGACCACATCTTTTAAAACCTCCACCAGGACACCACCGATTCCGAACATTATTACCGGGCCGAACTGATCATCAAATTTGGTGCCGATAATGATTTCCAGACCATCTTTCAGCATGGGCGTGACCAGCACGCCGTAGATAACGGCAGATGCGTTATAACGTTCGGCATTGGCCATAATTTTGTTAAACGCCTTTTTTACTTCCGCATCCGTATTCAGTTTGAGCATGACACCACCGGCATCGCTTTTGTGAATAATGTCGGGGGACACGATTTTCATGGCCACCGGCCCCTTGATCGCTTGAGCTGTTTTTACAGCTTCTCCGGCTGTTTTTGTTAGTATCTGGTCTGATACCAAGGCCCCATGGGCGGTCAGAATTCGCTTGGATTCATGTTCCAGAAGGGCGCTGCGCCCTTCCTGTTCGGCAGCTTTAATAATAGACTGCACTTCAGGGAGCGTGTTTTTACCCTCGTTTATTACAAAGCTGAATTTTGCATGATAACTGCCGAGATATTGCCCGTATTCCGAAAGGACTCCAATACATTTGGTGGCGACATCAAGGGAGTCATAAACAGGTATTTTGTAGTATCTCAGAAGGTCGAGACTGTGGGGTTTCGCTGAACTGAACAGGCTGTGAACAACAATCGGTTTTTGATTTTTTTTGATCATTTTCCCCATACGATGGGCGCCGTCTTCCTCCATCAGAGAAAGGCTTTCAGCAAAGCGGATGCCATAACCGCCAAAAAGGCCGACGATCAGGAGTCCGCCGACATTGGGGTCCTGGAGCATCACCTGGGCACAGTCGGCAAAAATGGACGGGTCCGAGTCGGTACCGCCGGCAACATCAACCGGATTCGGCACCGAAGCCGCCGCAGGCAGCAGTTTCCGCAATTTTGTCTGTGTTTTTTCGCCCAGGACGGGGATTTCAACCCCGAGATCGGTTAAAAGGTCGGCCGCTATCGTGGCATGTCCACCACCGTCAGCGAGGATCGCGACTTTGTTGTTTCTGATGGGCGGCAAGTTGGAAAGAGCCTCTGCCGCTGGAAACAACTGGTCGGATTTTTCAACAGTGATGATCCCGGCGCGTTTGAACGCGCCCATAGCAACCTCGGACATCCCTGCGAGCGCTCCGGTGTGAGAGCCCGCCGAGCGTTTTCCCGTTGCGGATCGCCCGCTTTTTAATAGCACCACAGGTTTTTCAATGGTTGTTTTATATGCCTGCTCGAGAAATTTACGCCCCTGACGCATACCTTCCACATACATGAGAATAACGTTGGTATGGGGGTCCCGGCGGAAGAACTCCAGATATTCATGAAATTTAATATCTGCTTCATTACCCACTCCGACATAGTAGGAAAATCCCTTTTGACTTTTCAGTTTTGCCTCTGTTATCAGGGTCAGGGCCATATTGCCGCTCTGTGAGAGCAGGGCGATATCGCCTTTGGGAACATCCCGCATGCCCACCAGGTTCATGCCTGCATTCATGTTCATCATCCCGGATGTATTGGGGCCTATGAGGCGAATGTCGTGCTTGCGGGCAATCGCAACAACATTATTTTCAAGCTTTCTTCCGTCTTTCCCGGTCTCACCGAATCCACCGGCCAGGATGACGGCACCTTTGACGCCTTTTTTTCCGCAGTCTTCAAGAACCGACGGCAGCGTTCCGGCAGGAGTTGCAATGAGGGCAAGGTCAACCGCACCTTCGATCGAGGAAACGCTTTTATGGCATTTAAAGCCCAGAATAGAATTTTCACGGGGGTTGACCGGATAGATGTCGCCTTCATACTTTTCTTCCAGAAGGGTCCTTATCGTTTGATAGCCCCGTTTGGTTTTATTTTTTGAGGCACCTACCACCGCAACGGATTCAGCGTTCAACACTTTGTCTAACACGATATTTCTCCTAAATTTCAATACCTGTTTTTACTTTTTTCGATCTTCAAAATCCGTGAGCGAATCCTGCCGCTCCTTTGTTGATACACAGGCCAGGCAGGCCTCGACTTCAAAATCCATAATGGCTTCCAGGCTGGCTTCACCCTGGGCCATGTGGAGTCCTTTTTTAATCATTCTTATCGAAAACGCAGAGTTGGCTGCAATCTTTTCAGCCATTGCCGTTGCTTCATTCATAAGTTTTTCAGCAGGTACGGCTCTGTTTACAAGCCCGATTCGCTCCGCCTCTTTGCCGTCAATGTTTTCGGCGGTAAAAAGCAGTTCCCTGGCTTTTCCTGGGCCGACCAGGTTCTGGAGCAGACGCATGGCGCCGCCGGTTACCGATGACGTGACCCTTGCCTCGGGAGACCCGATCTGTGCGTCATCAGCCGCGATGCGGATGTCACAGGCCAGGGCAAGTTCGTATCCGGATCCAAGGGCATATCCGTTTACGGCGGCAATGGTTGGTTTCTCAAATTTGAGAATTTTGCGTGAAGCTTCCTGGAGTTCTTCGAGATAATCCCGGTAATCTTCAAGGCTCCTGTTTTTGGATTCTTTCAGGTCGGCGCCGGTTGAAAAAGCCCGGCCTTTTCCGGTGATGATCAGTGCTTTTATGGAGCGATCATGTTTGGTGTCTTCAAGCGCGGCCTGGAAGTCAAGCCAGAGTTGTTTGTTCATGGCATTAAGCACCCTGGGACGATTGAGCTTGATGACGGCAATTCCCGCATTTTTTTCATAAATAATACATTCAAATTCCATGGTTTATTCCTTTCTATAAAAAGGGTGCCGCACGGTATTGTTACCTCAAAGTCCGGTCATTTTAATTTCATACGGGGGATGAAAACTCAGGTCAAGGAAAAATTAATCCCATTGTGAAAAAAGAGTCGGTTTCAAAATGCTCAATTTCGAGGTCGGCGCTTATCTGTCCAAGGTCAAGAAGGGCGAAAATTGTAATCGGAGGGATATATTAAGTATATTCGTGATGGGGGATGATGATTTGATTTTTCTGTTTTTTTGCCGGGGCTTCCGGTTCTCCGGAAGCCCCGGACATGTATACGGTTTTCATCTGCGATGCATAATCGACCTGTCATGATGGATCATATATCGCGTTCCACTTTCTCCTTGAATATGTTCACCGAGTTGATGTTAATGTCCAGAAGTTTGGCAATCCGAAACTTGGCGTCCATACCCTTGGCTACACCGGGGGCCTCATTGACACGACCGATATCCAGATCTTCCCGCAGTTCGTTCATCACCACCGGATCTGCGAGATCATCTATGGAAATTTTTAATTTATCTGCGACATGTTTTTTTGCTGCGTCAATTTTCATCGAGCTATTGAGCTGCATGCGCGCTACCAGATCTCCGGCAGTGCGTATTCCGCCCATTCCCGATGCGTTTGCATGTGCAGCGTGCATCCCGCAAGGATCTCCCACACCCA
>CAYQNS010000009.1:0-48998 GCA_964418755.1 uncultured Desulfobacteraceae bacterium | reverse complement strand
AAATTTTTAAAAAACTATTCGTTTAAAGTCTTAAATTTCTCCCATGAAATCATTATGTATCCAACAACTATAGAATTAGATCCTCCACTATCTGAAGAGCTTGAAATTAAAAATGAAATCAAAGTTCAAAATGAAGAGGAAATGATTGGATTGCTATCAAAAATTTTTAATAGTGAGAGGTTAAGGGATATTGTAGGATCAATCATAAAAATTTCTTCAGAAAAATAAATAACTTAACATAACCAAACGCTAAACACGGACTCGCTATAGCTCGCCGGTTAGCTTGTTGTTCGGCTCTTCGGAGGAAACGGAATTTGTTGAAGAACACGCCACAAGAATTGAGGGTGGCACGTGAACGGCTCGCATATCTGATCGAGAGTTTGGCCCCTGAACCTGAATTTCAGAACTTGTTCGCTGAGTTTCCATGCATTCTCTCGGAAGCACTTCCGTTGCAGATTTCTCCAAACGATATCATTCCCCTTGGGCGCCCTGGAATCACCGAGCCTGATTTTGTGTACTTCGCGGATAAATCGCTACCCTAACTGAGTTAGGTTTTAGAATTTGTGAGTACATATACAAAAAAGACTAATTCACAATCACCGGTGCAATAATCCAGCAATCGGCTATAATCAGTGCGCTAAGTTTGCTGGTTAAACAATCGAGACTGAAAACTGTTTTTCTTAACCACTTAATTTAATTTCTACTGGAGAATGATATGAAATTAAAGACCGTTATCATGATTACAGCTATCACAGTTTTAATCTCAACTTCATGTTTCGCTTTTCGATGTGGTAAAAACAACAACAATTTGGCATCTACCAGTATGAGCAAGTATCGGATAGAGAGAGACTGCGGGCAACCTATTGAAAAAAGATATATAAACAAGTGGGATAACCGTAAAAAGCACCGAATGGTTCAAGAATGGGTCTATATAATCGAAGAGTATGGTAATGAACAGATGTATGTAATTCGGTTTGATCGAAATGGAATCGCTGTTGAGGAAGAGTGGTTAGGGAAACAATGATGCAGTCAAAGCAATCTAATTAATTTTGACCTTCACGATTTAAACGTATCTAATTGCGACCTTTTTAAACCTACTAAGCGGTAAATCTAACTCGAAGATGTACAGCCATAGATTTTATAAAGGTAAGTGTATATGATTGAGGAAATAAAAATCAGTTTAGCTGCACCATCCGACTTATGCGCACGTCAAGTAAAAGAAGTTTATTCACCCCTACCCTACCGTACTCAATTTCAGCGCGATAGAGACAGGATTCTATATTCAAAAGCATTCCGGCGTTTAAACGGGAAAACACAAGTATTTCTGTCAACACATAATGATCACGTCAGAACAAGACTCACTCACACCTTAGAAGTTTCACAAATTGCCAGAGTTACTTCAAAGATCTTGAAATTAGATTCTGTTTTAGCAGAAGCGATAGCTTTGGGGCATGATGTTGGCCATACGCCATTTGGTCATGTGGGAGAAAAAACACTTTCAAATATTATGAGTAACTGTGATCAATTAGCTAACTTCCAAAGCTTTATGAGAAATAGCGACTTTGGTTTTAAGCATAATCTTCAAAGTCTCAGAGTCATATGCGATTTAGAACAATTATACGGCAAGTCCAGTTTAAATTTAACTAATTTTACTCTTTGGGGCATAAAACACCACACTAAAGATAAATGGGGACTTTGCTCCTTTTTCAATGAAGCTGAAAACAAATGCATGATTAATAAAAACCCTAAAGATTGCACGTCACCTAATGGCCATCAAGTTGGTTTTTATGATAAATATTCCCAAAAAATTAAACAATTAAATAGTGACAATGACGCATGGTCTTTTGAAGGTCAAGTAGTTAAACAAGCAGATGAAATAGCTCAAAGGCATCACGATATTGAAGATGCAATTTTGATGAAGATTATTACTAAAGATGAACTGTTGGAGCAAATAAATTTTCATTTCAACAAGCACTTTGATGAAGAGGATTACCGTCTTTTTTCAAAACTTGAAGAGCCAAAATGTGACGACCAAATATTCATTCCAATTGTTTCTAAGTTCATTGTTGGTTTTTTTAACAAGAAATTGATCAATAACTCAATTAGCAATCTCAATCTTTTCATTAATCAAAACAAACTTTCTTCGCGGGATGACTTCATTAACTTCTATGATGGTATTCCTTTTTCGAAAATAGTTGACATTGTAGGATACGATAATGAATTTCAAGAGGTTGAGAAAAGCTTTCAGGAGTTTTTAAGGAAAAGAATTCTAAACTCTTTCGAAGTTCAAAGGATGGATGGCAAAGGACGGTATATTATACGAAGGCTTTTTAAAGCTTATATAACAAACCCCAAACAACTTCACGATTCTACTATTTACTATGTATTTCGATTATTTAATACTGACGAAAAGGAGTTGAGTCAATTATCTATAAAAGATATAGGTGATATGCGAGATGCTGTCGATTCTTCAGCCTCAAAAGCTGATCATAGATTTATGATTTCATTGCTTAGAGGAGTTTGTGATCACATTTCCGGAATGACAGATAACTTTGCACTCAGCGAATACAAAAAGCTATATGGTTAATTTTTCTTATTGTCTTTTTTCGTTAAAGCAGAAAGGGGGTCAAGTCTGCTCTTGACGCTTTCTTAATTGTTCTTCCAACTTTTTGATACGTTTCTCGATGAATTCTAAGAGGTGGGTTTTGTTGTTTATTGGCAGGATAATCAGTGGACAATAAATAAGGGGCCGGCGGTGATATTGGCAAGTTATTCCACGCTTTTTAGCTAACTGCTTTTCGTGTGATATGCCTAATGTATCTGTACTCAGACATGAACCCGCACATTTTTGTCGGTAACATTACAAATGTGCTGATAACAATATCGAGTTTCACCTCCTTATGGAGACTCCCAATGATTCGGGATTCACTGGGCGCGAGAAGATGTTGGTTATATTTTCCAGCGCGCCCTCGGACTGACACCAGGTAGAACACGGAGAAGAAGAGGACCTTTATGCCGCGACTAACCGAACAGGAACAACAGGAAATCATCCGTTTCATCGAAGCCGACAAACCCCTGCCGGACAAGTACCGCTTTCTGCTGTTTGAGGACAAGCGAGAGGTGGAGCTGGTCTGGAACGGCAAGACGAGCGAGGTCAGTAATATTGTCTTGCCTTTTCAAGTGATCGAGCAGGTAGACGAGCCACGCGCCGAAAAACCGGCTGACACGGCAATACAAATGGGGCTTTTCGATTCCCGTGGCCGCCAACTCAAAGGCTGGACCAACAAACTCATTTGGGGCGACAACAAGCTGATTCTCTCATCCCTGAAGAACGGCCCGTTGCGCGAGGAGATTGAAAAACAGGGCGGTCTCAAGCTGATCTATATTGACCCGCCCTTTGACGTGGGGGCGGATTTCAGTATGGACATCGAGATCGGCGGCGATACCTTCACCAAGAAACCCAATATCCTGGAAGAGATCGCCTACCGCGACACCTGGGGTAAGGGCGCAGATTCGTTTATTGCGATGATTCATGAGCGGCTGGTTCTGATGCGCGATTTGCTGGCGGAGGATGGGAGTATTTATGTGCATTGTGATTGGCGGGTGAATAGCTTCATTCGGTTGCTCTTGGACGAAGTGTTTGGTTCAAACAGATTTAGGAATGAACTGATTTGGCAGAAGATAAGATCATCAAAAGCGCAAAGCGCAAAATTTGGAAATGTTCAGGATTCCATCTTTTTCTATGCTAAAGGGGATGTGCCGATTTTCAACACTTTACGCCAACCACACTCGGATGACTACATTCAGAGTCACTATCGTTACGTGGATGAAATAACAGGGCGAAAATATCGTCTTGACAATTTCACACAAGCTGGGCAGGGGCCGGTTCGTAGATTTGATGATCGTAATTTAGCACCTCCTCCTGGTAAACACTGGATTTGGTCGCAAGAACGAATTGATAAAGGAATGAAAGAGGGGTTAATCGTCTTTTCAAAAGACGAAATGCCAAGTGTGAAGAGATTTCTTGATGACGTGGGTGGTAACGTTATCGAGGACATATGGACAGATATTGCGCCAATCAACTCGATGTCAAAGGAACGGGTGGACTATCCCACCCAAAAACCCGAAGCTCTCCTCGAACGGATTATTAAAGCCTCCTCCAATGAAGGCGACCTTGTCGCCGACTTCTTCTGTGGTTCCGGTACCGCCGCCGCAGTGGCCGAAAAGCTGGGCCGCAAATGGATCGTCAGCGACCTCGGCAAGTTCGCCATCCACACCACCCGCAAGCGCATGATCGGCGTGCAGCGGCAGTTGAAAGCCGAGGGCAGGGACTACCGCGCCTTTGAAATCCTCAACCTGGGAAAGTACGAGCGCCAGCATTACATCGGCGTCAACCCCAACCTGCGCGAGGTGGAACAACAAAAGCAGCTGGAGGAAAAAGAAGCCGCCTTCCTCGATCTGATCCTGCGCGCCTACCGCGCTGAAAAGACAGACGGCTTTGCCGCGTTTCACGGTAAAAAGGCCGGGCGGCTGGTGGCGGTGGGGCCGGTCAACCTGCCGGTGACGCGCTTGTTTGTGGAAGAGATCATCCTGGAATGTCGGAAAAAGCACATCACCCGCGTAGATATCCTGGGCTTTGAGTTTGAGATGGGCCTGTTCCCCAACGTCCTGGACGAAGCCCGCGCCAAGGGTATTGACATCGCGCCCAAGTACATCCCCGCCGAGGTGTTCGACAAACGAGCGGTGGAAAAGAACCAGGTGGTTTTCCACGACGTGTCCTATATCGAGGTCAAGCCCCTATTAAAAGTAAACAAACGAGTTTGCAGCGTGGCGGTCGAATTGACGGACTTTTCGGTGTTCTATTCGCAGGACTCTATTGCCAATGCCGAGGCGACGATCAAGAAGAAACACAGCCGGATTGTGGTGGAGATGGGCCAGATTGTGAAGGTGAGTAAGGACAAGGACGGCATTGTTATCCGGGACGTACTCACCAAGCGATGGACCGACTGGATTGATTACTGGGCGGTGGATTTTAACTTCGAGAGCAAGCGGGAAATCATCCGGGTGCAGGATGAGGAAACCGGCGAATGGGAAGAACGCTGGACCGGCGATTACATCTTTGAGAACGAGTGGCAGAGCTTCCGCACCAAAAAGGATCGGTCGTTGGAACTGAAAAGTGTGTTTCAGGAATGCGCTCCGGGGCGCCGAAAGCTGGCGGTGAAGGTGGTGGACATCTTCGGTAACGACACCATGACGATTGTCGAAGTGACCGTGGGAGGGAAGAAATAATGGCCTTGCATAAAGACTTTCCCGATTCTCCCCACGCGATTCTGGATCCGAGCATCCGCTGGTTTCCGGCCGATGAAGCCCTGCGCGAAATCAGCATGGAAAAACTCATGCCGCCCCTGGTATCGGAACTGCGAAAGAAGGTGAAGACATTCCGTGACAGCGGCTACGTTGGCGCGTCGGAAACCAGCAAGAGCCTTCTCAACTGGTGGTTCAAGACCCCGCATCTGTTACCCCAGATCGATGGCACAATGGCCGAGTTCCAATATTATTTTGCCCAGCGCGAGGCGCTGGAAACGATCATCTATTTGTACGACGTCGTTGGAGCGCAGGATAAATACGACCTGATGCGCTTTGACAGTTCCGGTGTGGTATCAGCCGGCATGTTCGACGAGACCTGGCGGCGCTTTGTGGTGAAGATGGCCACCGGCACCGGCAAGACCAAAGTGCTGAGCCTGGTTCTGGCTTGGAGTTTTTATCACAAGCTTTATGAACTGGAATCGGATCTGGCGCGCAACTTCCTGGTGATAGCCCCCAATATCATTGTGCTGGACCGCATCTACAAGGATTTTCAGGGGCTATGCATCTTCTTCGAGGATCCGGTCATCCCTGACAACGGGGTGGACGGGCGCAACTGGCGCGACGATTTTCAACTGACCCTGCACGTGCAGGACGAGGTGTGCATCACCCGCCCCACCGGAAATATCTTTTTGACCAACATCCACCGCGTCTATGCCGGCAACGACATTCCCCCTTCGCCCGATGATGAAGACACAATGGAATATTTTCTGGGCAAACGTCCCACCGGCGCGACAACGGATTCCAAGGTGGACCTGGGCATGATCGTGCGCGATATTGACGAACTGTTGGTCATGAATGACGAGGCGCATCATATCCATGACCCGCGCATGGCCTGGTTCAAATCCATCGAGGACATCCATAACCGTTTAAAGCAAAAAGGCGCGGCCCTCTCCCTGCAAGTGGATACGACCGCTACGCCCAAGCACAACAACGGTGCGATTTTCGTGCAGACCGTGGCCGATTACCCCCTGGTGGAGGCTATTTCGCAAAACGTGGTCAAGCACCCCGTACTGCCCGATGCCCCCAGCCGCGCCAAACTGGCGGAGCGCCAGAGCGCCAAATACACCGAGAAATACACCGACTACATTCACCTGGGTGTGATCGAGTGGCGTAAGGCCTACGCCGAGCACGAAAAAATGGGCAAGAAAGCCATCCTGTTCGTGATGACCGATGATACCCGCAACTGCGACGACGTGGCTGAATATCTGGAGGGCAACTATCCTGATTTAAAAGATGCGGTGCTGGTCATTCATACCAAGAAAAACGGCGAGATTTCAGAATCAACTTCAGGCAAAAGCAAAGAAGAGTTGGTTAAGCTTCGCGAGCAAGCCAACGCGATTGACGAGCTGAATAGCCCCTATAAAGCGATCATCTCCGTGATGGTACTCAAAGAGGGCTGGGACGTGCGCAACGTTACCACAATTGTGGGCTTGCGCGCCTATTCCGCTAAAAGCAATATCTTGCCGGAGCAAACCCTGGGGCGAGGCCTGCGCAAAATGTATCCCGGCGGCGTCGAAGAGTACGTCAGCGTGGTCGGCACGAATGCCTTTATGGACTTTGTGGAATCCATCCAGGCCGAAGGCGTGGTGTTGGAGCACAAGCCGATGGGAGAAGGCACCGGACCCAAAACCCCCATAGTGGTAGAGGTTGACAAGGAGAACTACAAAAAAGACATTGAGGCGCTGGATATTGTAATCCCGGTGCTAACGCCTCGCGTTTACCGGGAGTACAAGAACCTGGCAGCGCTGGACGTGGGCGCATTCGGGTATCAACGTGTGCTGTACCTGCACTTCAGCGAGGAGGAACAGCGGGAGATTGTTTTTAAGGACATCACCACGGGCGAGGTGACGCATACCACGATTCTGGACACGGCGGGTGTTGCCGATTACCGCAGTGTGCTTGGCTACTTTACCCAGAGCATCATGAAGGACCTGCGACTGGTGAGCGGCTACGATGTGCTCTATGGAAAAGTCAAACTTTTCGTGCAAAACGATCTGTTCGACCGGAAAGTGGAGCTGGATAACCCCAACACACTGCGCAACTTGTCGGAGCTGGCCGCCTCCAAGATTTTGCTCGAAACCTTCAAAAAGGCAATCAACGCGCTCACGGTGCAGGACAAGGGTGACGCCGAAATCCGCGACACCATCAAGCTGAGGCAGACGCGCCCCTTCGTGGCTAAAGAGCAGGGCTACCTCATCCCGAAAAAGAGCGTCTTTAACAGGATCATCGGGGACAGCCATTTTGAACTGCTGTTTGCCCGCTTCCTGGAAGATTGCGACGATGTGGTTTCTTACGCCAAGAATTATCTGGCGGTGCATTTCAAACTGGACTATGTCAACGCGGCCGGGGACATCTCCAACTACTATCCGGACTTTTTGGTCAAACTATCGAATAAGCGCATCGTCATTGTCGAAACCAAGGGGCAGGAAGACCTGGATGTGCCGCAGAAGATGGAACGGCTATGGCAGTGGTGCGAAGACATTAACCGCGTGCAGTCCGATGTGAAATACAACTTTGTTTACGTCGATCAGGAAAGCTTTGAGAAATTCAAGCCTCTCTCATTCAGGCAATTGGCTGATGGCTTCAGGGAATATAAAGAGAAAATATAATCAGGCGCTGTACTGGGCGGGGATTCCGCTGTCGCTTAATCCCCGCCAGTAAGCTTTATCGTTGCAAATAGCCATGTCTAATCACACGCGTCCTCCGATTGCAACATAACTGCTATCTATTTGCACTCAAATGGAATTTTAGAAGGTGCCGAAATCGGAGATAAAATCGTACGACAGACGTGTAGGAAACTCTACAAGTACTTGAAAGAAAACAGTAAATCTCATAACTGATTCAATAAGGAGACAATCATGAATTTAATAAACGTTTTAGGCATGGTGAACCAGATAGAAAAAATTTCCTTTTTGAAAATCCTGGACAAGTACAGTGAAGAAAACAGGGATAAAAATCCTAAAATTGATAAAATTCTATCAGAAAGTGACAACGTACTAAAAAAAGCAGAAGACTGTAATATTGTTCATTTATTCAATTTACTTAGAGAGGATTACACTGAGCATCTTAAATATCGAATAAAATTTAGCAATTTCCAACTTGATTTGGTGGTCGGCATATTTGTACGAGATGGCAACCAAATGATGTCTCGGGACTGGTTCACTAAATTATACAAAAAATCTCTGACAGATCTTAACCGTCATATCAAAATCATAAAAAAAGAAATTGATAATAATAAAAGTGATTTGTCGGAAAAAAGAAAACGTGATTATGTAATCTATAAAAATTGTGTCACCACTGCGTATACAAATGATAAAAAAAATAATCGCGAACAGCAAATATCCTGGGAAGAGAAAACAATTCTTCATACACTATCGAAAAGTCTTGATCTGTCAAGTGAAGAAGAAAAAGCAATTACCTACTCAAGTGTCCCCCTTGAAAGACACAATGTTGACGATGTCGTAAACGAATTAAAAGATTCCGGAATTGTATTTTATAACAGAAAAACAAATACATTGTTCATCCCCGATGAAATTATTTATTTACTTAGAAAAATCCTTGCAATCGAACTCCCCTTTAAATATTTGCGCAGAATATTAAAGCATCTAAAAGACTCAGAAATCAATTTAATAGCGAGAAAACACAATATAAATAAAAAATTTTCAAGAACTGAAAAAATTAAAGGAATTATAGATCAAGGCGTAAACGTTACATCTTTGCTTTGCAATGATTTATTTCAAGAAAAAGTTACCAAAATAGATCGGGCCAAAAGAATTCAAGCGCTTATCACAAAAGACCTGAATATTAATCTCCCGAAACTCGGAAGATCGCTTAACGAAAAAGTCTATATGCTACTGGACTACTTGCGAAACCAGGAGAGGGAAGATTCAACCGCCTTATCAAAAGATGGTTTTTCAAAATTAATATCATTGCTTGCAGAATTCAAACCCGATTTAATCCAAATAGTAAAATCAGAATTTGAACTGCAAGAAGATGAAGTTATGCAGGCAGACCTGCTCAGCAACTATGGTATCGGCCCAAGAGATTTGTTATATCTCCTTCACAAGGATGATTTAATAGAATTTTGCAAACAAAACAGAATTAACTCAAGGGGAAATCATGTATTAAATATTATAGACAGTTTCAGAAATATTCAGGACTTGTATCTTGATAACTTTGTTGAAATTGGCCGCCGCGATATAAATGCTTTGAAAGACAAAGGTATAGTCGTCAAAGAAAGTGAATTCGGCTCTCTTTATGAAAAACTTACCAAGGATTTATTTAAAAAGTTGGGTTTCAACGTGGACGAAACAATAAGAGCAAATCTCAACACTGTCAGATCAAAAATGGACATCCTTATAAATTTAGGCGGAAAGGATGTTATTATTGGTGAATGCAAGACAATAAAAGATAAAGATTACAATAAATATACAGCTGTATCCCGCCAATTGAAATCATATGAGGCACTCTGCAAAAAGTATGGATATCATGTAAACCAGGTTTTGTTAATTTCAAACGAATTTACAGAAGATTTTATAAGTGAATGTGAATACGAATATGACCTGGATATTTCATTATTAACATCCAGTGATTTGCTGAAGATTTATGAGGGACTCAAGGAATCACCTTTAGACGAATTACCCGTAAGGCTTATCACCAAAGGCGGTGCCTTAAATGGAGACAGAATCGTAACAGCCTTAAATAGATAATTAAACTCCCATTAATAAAAGGCAAATTGCGCTATTCGCGGGGTTTCTTGTTATGGCGTTGCATATCCAAATGATATCACACGATTCGCCAAACTGGCGATAGCTGCGATTATTATTAAAAGAATAACAGCGTCCAAGGATGGTTCCATAATTGGAAAAAAGGGCTTGAAATTACACGTTTTTTTGTTTGGTAAAAAAGTTACATGTCACGGCAAACCGGAATAGTGCGCCATGTATACTGCATTATGTTATCATCAGGGGACTCGAACGAAGGAAAATTTTCTAAAGCGGCTTGGAGAATTAATTTGTAAACCACAATTCTATCTTCAAAATCAGTCAATAAAGAAAGCTTATTATTTTAACCAAGGAGGATTACATGTTTAAGCAAAGCAAAAAAACTGAAGACGACTTTGAAAAAATTGTTAAAAATGATTCAACAACAGAACCTGCATCGGTTTCTAAAACTACTGATGAAAGAAAAATTTTTTCGCTCGACGCTATCCATTCTTCTAAAGGTGAAAAGACGATTATTGGTGAGAAAATCACTGTTGAGGGCGGCATTCGTGGTGCGGAAAATTTGATCATTGAAGGGTCGATGAAAGGTACCGTCGAGATGGAGAAACATAATTTTGCGGTGGGTTCCAAGGGGCGGGTTGAGGGGGAAGTCCGCGCTCACAATGTGGCAATCAGTGGCCTATTGCATGGGAAAGTCAAAGCCCTGGGAAAAGTGGAAATCACCAAGGGCGCCGACTTCTATGGTGAAATCAAAGCGAATAGCATCTCAATAGAAGATGGTGCCTTTTTTAAGGGCGAAATTGAATTGGATCGGGAGCCCCATACAAAGATTGACACTGCGGGTAAACAGATGAGCGGAGCGGAGCCTAAGCGAAGCCCGGTATCGAGCATTCCGCCGGTTGAAGCCGGCAAGGGAAAGTGATTCTTGGACACAATTATCGATAGGTCTTCAATGAGGTCTTCTCCTGAATCCAATCTCATTGAATATACCAGTAAGGTGCTTCAACTGCTCGCCGGCACATTTGAAAAACACCGGAATTCTCTGGTACTTGATGTGGGGCCGGTTTGCAATGAAAATATCGAGTTTTTCGCCCGGCGGGTAAAGAGGCTTTCCGTATGTGATATCTTCGCACGCCTGGACCGGGATCGGCGTAAAGGGCTGGAATCAAATTGTGTCTGGCGTCACCTGGACTATGCACCAGGCAGTTTTGACGCAATTAACCTTTGGGATCTTGTGGAACATCTCGACGACAATGAGGCAAGAAGACTGGCGGAAATTTGCTGCAATATGCTCAAGCCCAATGGCCTGTTATTTGTTACTGCCTTTGAGAAACAGCCCGCACCACGTGAGGTTCGTTCTTTTGTCACCGGGCAGGATTTCCGGCTTTCGTTGCGCCCTTTACCCGGAATTGATCTTCCCTGGTACTACCGCCATAATAGAGCGCTGATATCCTTGCTGATGCCTCTTCCTGTAGTCAAGATTTTCTGCTACCGCAGCGGAATCAGGGAGTTTTTATTTCAGCATGAATGAAAATTTTCAGTGTTGAAAAAATCATATAATAGCCGGCATTGTGCAAATCAGCCGCCGGCCGGGCTGCCGAAAGAGTCCATCGCCGGTGGCTTACCGGACGCAGTTTGAACAAGTTTTGGGCAGTACCATATTTGCTTAAAACGAAAAAGACATTTTTCGCAATTTTCTTACCCTTGCAAAAAATATTCCATCATTATCTCAATATAGAGCACTATACAAAAATCAGCAAATACAATTTTCCGGGGCTTTGGCGTTACGCGGATCAGGTGTAAATAATCGTCTGCAATGTTTGCAGCAATTTTGTAAATGGAAAAAGGCCTGATCAGAAGAAGGCTATTTTAGAATGCCTTTCCGGATTGCATGGTCAGGCTGTTTCCGTTGTCGGATGAGCCCCTCCTGGGTTATCGAAGCAACCAACCGGCCGCTTCGGGTGAAGATCTGGCCGTTGGACAGGCCCCGGGCCTTGAAGGCGTTGGGACTTTTCATCACGTAGAGCAGCCAGTCGTCGTCCATTTGGAATTCCCGGTGAAACCACATGGCATGATCCAGGCTGGCGGCCTGGATGGAGGGCTCCCAGAAGCTGTGGCCGTGGGGATAAAGGGAGGTGGTGACCAGCCCGAAGTCAGAGGCGTAGGCCAGCATGTACTTGTGCACGGCCAGGTCGGCGGGCATTTTACTGATGGCCTTGAGCCAAACGTAGCGAAGCGGATCACGCTTGTCCGGGGCAAAAGGGCTCTGGGGGTTGACCGGCCGGAATTCAATGGGTTTTTTACATAGCAATTTGTCCCGGAGAGACGGCGGGATTTTATCTTTCAGGCGTCTGGCCATCTTCAGTTCCGATTCCAGCTCTTCAGGGTCTTGGACATGGGGCATGGTATCCTGGTGGTCAAAGCCCGGTTCGTCGATATGAAACGAGGCGGACATGAGAAAAATGGCCCGTCCTTTCTGGATGGCCACCACCCGTCGGGTGGTAAAGCTGCCCCCGTCGCGGATGCAGTCCACCTGGTAGACAATGGGTTTTGCGGGATCCCCGGGTCTGAGAAAATAACCGTGCAGGCTATGGGCGCTTCGCCCGGCATCGACGGTTTTGGACGCGGCGGAAAGAGCCTGGCCCAGAACCTGGCCGCCGAAAACGTTTCCGAAGCCAAGGTCCTGGCTCTGGCCGCGGAAGAGGTTTTCCTCGATTTTTTCGAGTTTTAAAAGGTTCAGCAATTCATCAAGTACATTTCCCTGACTGCAGGTGGTCGATTCCATGGGGCTCCTTTTGGGATCGTTTTGTTTGAACAACCGGTTGCCGGTTGTCGGATACTGATTTTTGAATTCTTCCGTTTCCCGTCTTTCCGCAAGGGGCAGGTGATATCGGCCCAAACGGTTTCCAGCCCGGAAGCAATATCGGAAATATAGGCAGTTTCTTTGAATCCATTACATGGTTATACTTCAGCGCGCCGGATAAATTCCCCCCTCCTTTTCGAAGTATCAATAGGGAGCGTCATTATCATGGTAACCGCACCAATGACGGTTGCCGTCACAAAGGCGGCGTTATAGTCGCCGGTCAGGTCAAAAAGCCAGCCGGCGGCCACCGGCCCTATGGCGCATCCGATACAGGCGGAGAAGTTGACAATTCCCAGCAGAATTCCGTGGAAAAGGAGCCCAAACATCTCGGCAACGATGTTCGGCATAATGACCGAACCGCAGCCGTAGCCAAAGGCATGAAAAATTGCAAACAGATATAGTGCCCAAAGCGAATTCGTTGTAAGAAGCAAAAAAAGCCCGGCCATCAGCATTCCCAGCCCCATGACAAAGGCCGGTTTGCTGCCCAGACGATCGGCGATCATACCCGTTATAATCTTGGCAAAAAATACACTTCCCCCGAATATTGTCAGGATATTGGCAGCCTCGGCCTCTGAAAACCCGGCCTCAATGGCAAGCGGAGTGATATGGACAAGGATCGCAAAGGTTACCATTCCCCAGCACATAAAAACAGTGCAAAGCAACCAGAAAGAGGCCGTTTTCAATATGGCCTTGACATCCACTGGACCAATCGGTGCCGATTGGTGATTTTTCCGAGGTATAGCCGGCAAGGAGGTTCTGTCTGCACATTTTTTTTCCGGCAGCCGTAAAAAAAAGGCCGACACCACAATAATAATCAAGGCTGCCAGGCCGACCGTCATATAGGAAAATCGCCACCCGTTTGTCGAAATCAACCAACTGGCAAAGGGGGTCATCACCAGGGTGCCGGCCCCCATTCCGCTTGAAACAATACCGGTCATGAGACCTCTTTGTCTGTTGAACCACTTCGATACGGTGGAGAGAAGCGGAACATAGGAACCACTGAGGCCCATACCGGTCAGCACACCGTAAAACAGATAAAGATGCCAGGTAGAAGAGACCTGCGACATCAACATATATCCCATGCCCAGCAGTATGCCGCAAACAGTTACAATCGAGCGGGGGCCGAACCTGTCGCAGATTCGCCCCATGAACATTCCCCCGAAACCCTCGAGAAAAATCCCAAGGGAAAAGGCTCCGGACGTCATGGCCCGCGACCAACCGAATTCTCTTAAAAGCGGGGTAAAAAAAACGCCGAAACTGTAGTTGATTCCCCAGGCGATCAGCATTATCATAAACGCGATCGCCACGATAATGTAACCGTAGTAAGAGTCCGCTTCGGCCTGACAAAACGCAACCTTCCGATGGTTCATAGCATTTCCGTTATCGATTCAATACTTGTTTTTTAAAGTGCGTCAAAGAAACCTTTTCTCCCCGAACGTCGCAATTGACAATCTTTACCGGTTTCGTGTCCATATCATACAGAATATTTGTCCAGGTCTTGGCCGGGTTTTGATGTTTTTGCGACCATAAACATATGCTGTGATACTTATCGGCTTTCTTCTCGTCCATAGACCCCCCTACATGCAATATCCTAAGCCGGATAAACCCGCCAAAGGCGGACAAGCCGGCGCTGTTGAAAAAGGCGTACGCTGCAAATCACAAATTATAAACAAAATCCAAATTTCAATGCCCAAATCTCAAACAAGATCAAAAGCCATTTGATTAACCCCATGGGGGCCTTGAATTGGTGTGTATCTTGAGATTTAGATGCTAAATGTATATGAGCTAAGAATACTGGAAAAAGATAGAAATTGTCAAACGACAATTATTTTGGAAAGCTGACAACTATAGACGTTCGTCACTAATTGAACTGCTGCGATATTGGTGCAGATATAATTTTACAATGAGGTGAGTCATGCCAGGGCAGGCCGGATTGGATGCGCCGGGAATTTTATATCCTGCTGGTTTGACCTTCCCATAATCGCCGGTACAAACCATGTTGATTCAAAAGTTCATTATGAGTGCCTTCCTCGGCAATTTTGCCATCATCCATTACAACAATATGATCCGAATTGATAATAGTAGAGAGCTGGTGAGTAACGATTATAACTGTTCTGCCTGCCGTAAGATTATCAATAGCTTCAATTACCTTTTTTTCACTGACGGCATCCAGACCTACAGTCGGTTCATCCAGGATCACAATAGGAACATTTCTGAGAATGGTTCTTGCAATAGCGATACGCCGTTTCTGGCCTCCGGAAAGCCGCGCTCCCCCTTCTCCAAGATGAGTATCGTAACCTTCCGGTAGTTCTTGAATGAACTCATGAGCCTTGGCAGTTTTGGCGGCAGCAATAATATTTTCATTACTAGCAATATCGGCAAGATTTCCACTATAAGCCAAAGCAATGTTTTCTTTGACAGTTGTATCAAATATGTATGAATCCTGAAGTACGGTAGATATCTGGGTGCGAAGAGAATTCAGCGTAAACTTACGAATATCAATATTATCAATTGTAATTGTACCATGTTGAGGATCATAAAGCCTCAGGAGAAGATTAACTATCGTGGATTTGCCACAGCCTGAATTACCGACAATGGCTAATTTCTCGCCTGCTTTTATTTTAAGATCAAAGCCTTTCACTACCTCTTTATCGGATTGGTAAGCAAAATGCACCCGGGAGAAATGAATTCGGCCCTTAAAAGGAGCAGCTTCAACAGCGTCATCCAGTTCACAAACTCCCATTTTTTCAGGACTGATGCACATTATTTCTTCAACTCGTTCATTGCTTGCCATGGATTTGGCGGCTTTGCCCATGAATTTGCTGAATTCGCGCACAGGCCTGAACAAGCTGTTTAAATAAGTTAAAAATATAGTAAGTTGTCCCACTGTAAGGCACCCGTGAAGAATTCTAAGGGCACCGATAAACAGCACAAAAGCTCTTGTTAAACTGACTAAAAATTCAACAGAAGAAGAGAGCAGCCCCTGGTAACGGCCTGCCTGAATACCTTTATCCGCAGAAAGTTTTCCGTCTGCAAGCAAATCGTCCGTAATCTCATTTTCCATAGAAAGCGATGCTATTGCCTTATGATAATAGAAGGCTTCTTGAGCAGTTGAAGCCATGCTTCCCTCCAAACGTCTCTGATGCTGCATAGCTTTTTTAGTACGGTTTGAAAAATAAATACTCGCCATGTAAACTATCGGAATAACAATAATAAAAGTTATGGCATAAACCCAGTCCAATGAAAAAACAATAATCAAAATGCCGGTGATTGTGGGCAGACTGCGAACCAGAATAATGATAAAAAGCTCCAGGATATCCTGAAGTTCTGCTGTATCTTTGGATATTCTATTGGTAAGGTCGCCACTGCGAGATTCATCAAAGAAACGATGGGGCAGGTTGATAATATGAGAAAAAAGTCTGTTGCGGATTTCCAGAGTTACCCCTTGTCCCAATCGGGTAAGATAAATACTTTGTAAGTAAACAAAAAAGCTTTTAAAGAAGATTATAAGAATCAAAAAACCAATTCCAAGATAGAGAAAGTCAAAGCGTGTTTCTATGAAAATAGCCTTGAATGAGCCAATAATAAAATGCAGCAGCCCTACTTTAGTACCGGTCACTGTACCGGCGTCAGGCACTCGCTGGATAATTTCATCAATAATGCTTTTCATGGGCCAGGGTTGAAGTAAAATCGTAACGGTCTCTCCCACAAAAGCAAATACTAAAATTAAAACGGACTTCCAGTTTTTTTTAGTTGCCTGCCAGAGTTGAGAACATCGAAGATTTTTCAGGCTCTTTATCATTGCCATATCTCCTGCATTAACGATTTTACTTCATATGTGAATTTGTTTGTCGAGTCATAATGAATCTCCCCGTCGCAAACGGGCGGGGAGATTCAAAAGACCACAATCAAAAGTTGAGATGCGGGGTGAATCCTTTGCGATTCTAAAAACCCGGTGTTCTGTTTTATCTGAAAAGGATCAGTTCATTTCATGCGTAAAACTGTCTTTTATGGTTTTATCTTCTAAAATAACTTTTGTAAGAACGGTATAAACCCCTTTCTTTTTCATGTCGACAGTCGTACCGAATCCTTTGCTCATGAACATTCCCATTGCTTTTTGTTTAGTGCCGTCGGCGTCTTTTATGATGAAGCCTGCTTTTCCCTTGAGAACCGGTTTATGATTTTTATCCATTATATACAACATGATATGATGTGGTTTGTCCATTTTTTTGCCCGTCATATCATGGGAACTTCCGGAGTGGCCGGTTGCCTTTTGCTCTCTAAGATCCATGAGGTAGTAGGACAGCATATAACCATCCACCATAGATTCATGTATCAGGTCGCCTATTTTATCTGACTTTGTCATGTCGTGCCCTTTCATGTTGCTGCTCGCGGCAAAGACAAAACCTGTGCAGAGAGCGGACAAAAGAAGACCGGTCAGAATAAGTTCGATAATTTTTTTCATTGTTAACTCCTTTCATTTTAAAGTTATTCGGGTTTGATTTTCCACGACTTCCACAGATCATACATCACCGGAATAATAAAAAGTGTCATAATGGTTGAGGAGACAAGCCCTCCGACCATGGGTGCTGCGATCCGCTTCATGATCTGGGACCCGGCACCGACACCGTACATGACCGGCAGAAGACCGATTAAAGTCGTAGCAACTGTCATTATTTTAGGACGAACCCTTTCCACCGCACCCTCAATAATGGATGCTTCAAGATCCTTTGCAGAATTCATCCGCTTTTCATGTTTTTTTTGTTTAAATGCTCCGTCAAGGTATACAAGCATGACAATTCCTGTCTCGGTGGCAAGCCCGGCAAGGGCGATAAAGCCGACACCGATCGCAACGGACATGTTATAATCAAGAAGATATATCAGCCAGATTCCCCCCAGAAGAGCAAACGGGAGGCTTGCCATTACAATGATGACCTCAACGATATTGCTGAAATGAATATAAAGAAGTATGAAAATAACAAGCAGTGTCGCCGGAATGATAACATTCAGTGTTTTTTTTGCTTTTTCCATGTACTCGTACTGACCGGACCAGATAAAGGAATATCCCGGAGGCAGTTTTATTTTTTCATCTACAAGTTTTTTCGCATTTTTAACATAGGTACCCACATCTATATCTTTAATATCAACATAAACCCAGGCGGTTCTTTTTGAATTTTCACTCTTAATACCTGCGGGTCCTTTATGGATGGAAATTTCGGCAAGATGCGTCAAGGGGACCTGGGCACCGGATGGTGTTGGAACCATGACCCGTTTTATCATATCAATATTGTCTCTTAGCTCACGGTTGTACCTTACATTAACGGGATACCTTTCAAGACCTTCTATGGTATAAGTGACATTCATTCCGCCGATGGCAGTTGTAATAATATCCTGAACATCCTGGACCAAAAGCCCGTATCGTGCGATATTTTTCCGATGGATTATAAAATCAAGATAATTTCCTCCGGTGACACGCTCTGCAAAAACAGAAAGTGTACCGGGTGCGTCTTTTAAAGCAGCTTCTATATTTTCTCCGAGTTCTGCCAGTATGGCAAGCTCCGGTCCCAAAATTTTTATTCCCACAGGTGTTTTGATGCCGGTTGACAGCATGTCGATACGGGTTTTAATCGGCATGGTCCAGGCATTGGTCAGGCCCGGAAATTTGACGGCCTGGTCCAAATTTTCGGCAAGCTCTTTAGTGGTAATGTATCTTTGTTCAGGCAAGAGCCATTTAAACGGTATTTTAAATAAATCTGGCCAGTTGGAAAAAAATCGTTTGATTTTTTTCTTTCTCCATTCATGGATAATTTTTCCCTCTATCTGTTCCGGCCAGACCCAGGCGAGTGGTTTTTTAAGCCACCCCGGCCAGCTGGAAAAAAATCTTTTCTTTTCAAGTATTTCATATTCAACCCGGGGAGTAAGCGTGATCACTGTTTCTATCATGGACAAAGGAGCCGGATCCGTAGATGTTTCCGCCCTTCCAATTTTGCCTAGAGTCGTTTTGACTTCAGGAAATCGCTGTATGATTTTATCGGTCTGCTGCAAAAGCTCTCTTGCCTTGGTAATGGAAATACCCGGCAAGGTTGTCGGCATATAAAGCAGATCCCCTTCATTTAACGGGGGCATAAACTCGCTGCCAAGGCGACTCATTGGATACCAGGTGATGCCAATGGCAATAAGGGCGGCAAGAAGTGTTATCTTCTTCCATTTTAAGACAACTTTTATTGTTGGCAGATAAAGTTTTATTAAAAAACGGGAAACAGGGTTTTTTTGTTCTGAAATTATTTTTTGAGAACAAAGGCAGAAATAAAGAAAAGTCGAAATCCCAACGGCAAAAACAAGGCTTACATCCGGAAGATTCAATCCGGCAAGACCGGCAAATATAACCGCAAAAGGGGGACCTGCAATGGCCGCAACCCAGAGGCTTATTTTTTTCTTTTTAGAAAGCGTTGGATCAATGGGATTTTCTCGAATAAAAAAGGTCATCAACACAGGGATAATGGTAATGGCAAGCAGGGATGATGCTGCCATGGCAGTGGTTTTGGTATAGGCAAGCGGACGGAACAAACGTCCGGATTGCTCCCCCAGGCTGAACACGGGCAAAAATGAAATGGTAATGATCAGCAGGCTGAAAAAAAGCGCCGGGCCGACTTCTTTTGATGCATCGATAATAATTTGAGTATGGCTTTTTTCCCCTTTGTCCCGTTGAAGATGCTTGTGGGCGTTTTCAACAAGAACAATGGAGGCATCGACCATAACTCCGATGGCAATGGCAATCCCTCCAAGGCTCATTATGTTGGCATTAACCCCCAACGGAAACATGATTAAAAATGACATCAAGATTCCCACGGGCAGCGTGAAGATTGCCACAAAAGCAGATCTGAAATGAAGAAGGAAGATAATACAGATGACAGCAACCACAATCATTTCTTCCGTCAGCTTTGTTTTAAGCGTTTCAACAGCCCTTTCAATTAAAGCGGATCTGTCGTACCCGGTGAGAATTTCAACACCATCCGGAAGGCCTTTTTCCAGTTCCTTTAATTTTTGTTTAACCTTTTTGATAACTTTAAGTGCATTTTCACCATATCGCATAATGACAATGCCGCCAACGATCTCGCCTTCTCCCTTCCATTCAAAGATGCCGCGTCGCAGTTCAGGCCCGATCTGAACATTTGCAATGTCTTTTAATAAGATAGGTGTTCCTTTTTTATCGAATGAAACGGCAATATTTTTTATATCTTCAACAGATTTTATATATCCGAGGCCGCGCACCATAAATTCGGTTTCACCCATTTCAAGGAGTTTGCCTCCTACATCAGAGTTGGACCGCTTTATCGCTTTTTTGATCTTCTGGATAGGAATATTATAGGAAACCAGTTTATTCGGATCCACTTCCACCTGGTATTGTTTTACAAACCCGCCGATGCTCGCTACTTCAGAGACCCCTGGAACAGCGGTTAATTCATATCTTAAAAACCAATCCTGAATGGAACGCAGCTCTTGCAGGTCGGTTTTGCCTGTTGTGTCCTTTAAAACATATTCATATACCCAGCCAACCCCTGTTGCATCGGGCCCCAGACTTGGCGTAACACCTTGGGGCAGTCTTCCTGAAACAAAATTGAGATACTCCATCACTCTGGATCTTGCCCAGTAAATATCCGTTCCGTCTTCAAAGATAAGGTATACAAAAGAATACCCGAAAAAGGAGTACCCTCTGACAACTTTTGCAAAGGGAACGCTGAGCATGGCGGTTGTCAGCGGATAGGTCACTTGATCCTCAACAACCTCAGGCGCCTGGCCCGGATATTCAGTATATACAATCACCTGAACATCAGACAGATCGGGAATTGCATCAAGGGGGGTATTCACCATGGCCAAAATTCCTGCGACAATGATAAACAGCGTAGCAAGTATAACCATAAACCGATTGTTAACAGACCATTCAATTATTTTTTCTATCATTGGAAATCACCTTTTTATTCCATATCTTCAAAAAAATTCTCTTCAGGTTCCATGTCATCAAAGAAGTTATCATCATTTTCTTTGTCTGCAGAGGCTGATTTTGACGCAATCATTTTTTGGATGGCTTCCTTCAGTTTGGACTCGGAATCAAGCAGGAACTGACCGGACACCACAACGGTATCGTCCTGTATAAGTCCGGTTAATATCTCTACTTTGCCGTTATCAAGATAAATGCCCGTCGTAACCTCTCTTGGCGTATACTTCCCCTTTCCTTTTGCAACAAAAACAATTTTTTTCAGACCGGAATGGATCACCGCTTCAGAAGATATGGAAATTCCCTCTCTGCCCGCCCCTGTTTTTATACGGATTCTTGCAAACATATCAGGCTTGAGCTCATTATTTTTATTTTCAAACTCTATCCGGATAATCACATCCCTGGTTTTTGTCTGAAGATATGGAAAGATATAAGAAATTTTTCCCTTATATATTTTTCCCGGGTTATAGGACAGGGTCATTTCAACCTTTTGGCCTGTGAATACAAGGTTTTGCTCATATTCAAAGATATGAGCTTCCACCCAGACATGGGAAAGGTCTGAAATCGTATAAAGGCTTGCTCCTAATTTCACAAAGGCCCCTTCGATAATATTTTTATGAGTGACTACGCCGGTGAAAGGAGATCTGACAATAAGTGATCTTTTAACTTCCCCATTTTTTTCAATGGAAGCGATTTCCCTGTCTGCAATATCAAAATAACCCAACCTTTTTTTGGCTGCAACAAGGAGCTCTTTGTTTAAAACAATTTTGTTTTTTTGATAATTTTTAAAAGCAGACAGATATTCTTCCTGGGATGCCAGAAGGGACGGAGAGTATACCTCGTAAAGGGGTTGTCCTTTTTTTATAAAAAAACCGGTATAATCTGCATAAAGTTTTTCAATCCAACCGGAATATTTCTGACTGACAATACCGGTTCTTGTTTCGTCAAATGTAATATGGCCATAGGTGTTAATTGTATGTTGAATAGGTGTTTTCAAGGCTTTTTGTGTTTTTAAACCCATGTTCTGCTCCACAACAGGGTCTATTTTTATATCAACACCTCCCACAAGCTCGTCTTCATAAACGGGCACCAGATCCATACCCATTTTACTTTTGCCGGGCTGTTCATAGATTTCAGTCGGGTCCATGGGGGCTTTCCAGTAAACAATTCTCCGGTCTTTGCTTTCAGAACCGCCTTCAACTTCATCTTCATAAACGGGCACCAGATCCATACCCATTTTACTTTTGCCGGGCTCGTCATATATTTCCATGGGATCCATTGGTGCTCGCCAGTAAATAATTTTTTGGTCTTTCAAACCTTGACGATCTGTTTTTGCTTGCTCAATAATATTGGCGCTTTCATTCTGATTCAGATTGACACCGGTACGTTTGACGATTGCAAAAGTTATTGAAGCGGTAATAATAGCTGTGATTAAAGCCGTTACCAAAATAAGTTTTTTATTATTATTTTTCTGTTTCATGTTTACATTCCTCTAAATTTTTGCCATCAAAAGCTGTTTCCAATTATCTCTTCAAGATTTGCCGTTGAAATCTCCAGATCGGTCTGTTTCTTTGCTATGGTCAGCTTTACCTTTAACCAGTATGTATACGAGTCTATGGCCTGGGAAAAAGGGATTGATCCTGCTTCATATTCTCGGGTGGTAACATCCAGTGCTGATTTGGATAACGGCAAGATTCTTTTTTTGTACAGATGAAGTTCCCGATTATTCTTATCCACTTCGAACCATGCATTTCTCACCATTATATCCGTATCATTTTCCTGTTTAACAAGGGTTTGTTGTAAGCTTAAAAGTTTTTGTTTTGTTTGATTCAGCCATGGATCATCAATTCCATACCAGGGTTTTAAAGGGCCTTTGTTTTTCATAGATGCCATGGTTTTTTCCCGGAAGGCAGGTTTTTCGGCTCCGGTACCAACCGTATTCACCGCTGCATCTTCATAGGTTGAAAAGCCGAGCGTAAAAGGTTCCCGTATCATGGATTCCGACATTTCGATCATGCGTTGAATTTTTCCGATCTCGTGCCGGATGACTTTTAACTCCTGCCTGTTCTGCCTGGCCAGGGAGTAAAGGTCTTCAGGGCTAAAGATTCTTTTATAAGGATTGTGTAAAACAACCGCCCCCATTTTTGTTTTCGCAGGCAGATTTAGAAGCTCAAGGAGTTTTACTTCAATATTTTTCTTTTTAGATGACAGGGTCACCAAATCTTCTTTCAGGATCTCGATCTTGATCTTGATTTTAATAATATCCTGATAACTGGTTTTACCGCTTTTATACAGTGCTGTTGCCACACCATTGAGGCGGTTAAACGCATCAATGGTTTCAGAAGTAATTTCTATGGATTGCCTTACAAAAACAATATTCCAGTACGCTTTTCGAATTTGGGTAATCACATTTTTCTGAGTGATGTTCATCTTTTCCACCAGCAAAGCAACTTTTTGCTGAATGACTTGGCCTTTTAGAGAAGTTAAACCCGGGAAGGGATATTCTTGTTTTATCGATTTCCTCATTTTAAGGGGTGTGGTTTTTGTGTTGATACCTTCTGTAAATGCTGAGTATTGTTTCAAATTTTCATCAAGATCCATTACCTGGTTAAAAGATTCCAACTCGGCTTTTACCTTTTTTCCGGCAGCGAGAACAGCCGGGTTTCTTAAACCGGCAATCACCTCAATTTCCGGTAATATGATATTTTTACGGACTGTTTTTTTTACGAACTCCGGATCGGAAGCGCCGTCTGCCATTCTGTTAAACAGCTCATTATCAATACCAGACAAAAAAAAGATCTCATGGTCTTTGCTTAACTTTTTTTCATAAAATAGTTTTATATTTTCGATGGAGGAAAGGACACCGCTTGTATTTTTATAAAGTTCGATAACCGATTCTTTGTTTTCCGATTCAAATTCGAGTGCGTCGGAAAAATATTCAGGTGGTGTGTAAGCTTCCAGGGCTCTGTTCATTCCGGAATAATCAGCATGCAAAGGAGATATGTATAGTAAGCAAAACATAAGCAGGGTTATCGTTTTTATTTTCATGAGTTGTTTTCTCCTGTTTTTTTAACGATTTTTCTATCCAGCACAATTCCTGCCAGCTGTTCCAGTTTAATAAGGGCTTTTCCGTAATCTACTTTTGCCCGGGTAAGAGACAACTGAAAATTATAAGCGGTCGCCTGGACTTCAAGGAAATCGGAAAAACCGCCTTCGCCTTCCCTGTACCAGGTTTCCGCTGTTTGAACTGATTTCAAAGACTGGGGAATAAGCTCTTTTTCATACAGAACGATCAATCTTTTTGAGTTTTGAAGTCTAAACCATAATCTGCTGATCTGTGCCCTCACTTTATTTTGTATAGCCGTTTTGTCCGCTTTGGCCTTTCGTTTGGATGCCATGGCTTTATAGGTCCGGCTTTTATTTTTATTGAACCATATGGGGAAATTCAAACCGAACTGAACACCAATGGCATCATCCCCGGCATTTTTGGGAGGGGCCGACACATCCGGATCGCCAATGGCGGCATAAAAAAGGCCAAGTTTAAATGACGGGAGTGATTCATATCTGGACAATTTAATCGCTTCTTCGAATTTCCGGATTTTTTTAGCGGCAATTAAAATATCTTCTTGGTGGGTCAAGGAAAGGTCATAAATTTCATCAAGGGTATAAGTGACATCCCTGAAGATGAGGTCCCTGGATTTGCCCAAAGCAGCACCGGGATCTCTGTTTAAAATTGTGTTTATCCGCGCTTTTTCGGTCTGTTCAAGCTCCTCCAAAAGCAGGATGTCATATTGAATCTGAGCCGTCTGTGCCCGGGCTTTTGAGATATCATAAAATAGTGCCTTATCCTGAGCATATGCATTTTCACTTATTTTGATCAATTCCCGGTTTAAATTAAAATTTGCCTTGGCAATATCAATGGCCTTTTGGATATAAATCAGTTCGTAATAAGACGCTGAGATTGAAGTCACAATATTTTTTATGGTTTTGTCCAGCTTCAGCCTGGAAATTTCCGTATCTGCTTCTAAAACTTTGCCTTTCTGGGTAAGTTTGCCCGGGAAAGGGATGGTCTGGGAGAAAGTAAGGTTCCAATCCTGGGGCCCAAGCCTTGTTTCAATGGGTGAGGGGAAATACGTCATCATTAACCGGGGGTCAGGATAGCTTTTACCGATACGATAATTTTCTATGAATACTTTCCACAATTCCTTTGATGCAATGATTGAAGGATTTTTTAAATAGGCATAATTTAACAGGTCGGATAAAAAAATGTCTGTTGAAAGCCGATTTTCAATATCTTCCATTTTTTTTACATCATCGGCAAATGACAGGCCCATGGGAAAAGATAGAAGAACGACCCAAAACAGAGTCGTTAAATAAATAGTTTGTTTCATAGTTATTGCCTTTGTTGAGTTTAACGGGAATCGTATTTACTATAATTCCCTGAACTGAAAATTAAGCAAAGCAAAAGATGTGCCAGAGGATATGATAGGTCAAGCCGTTGATATTATAAGCAAAATTAGAACGAATCTGGGTGGTGGAGAGCTTATTGTAGAATATTCTACAGTAGTGTTTAATATTATACAACATGGTTATCCACAAAGCTAAAGTGATAACGGCCTAAGTTGCTGAATATGTTAAAATTTTACTTTAAATTGTTTTTTTGCCAAATTGTCAATATTTTCAAGGTATAACATAATGTCACTTTTGCTTTATGGATAACCAGATTATACAATTCTCAGGCTACAGGGGGAGATCGCTATTTCCCGCCAATTTTATCCTTTCATTTCAAATTGCAAAACGGTAAAATGTTGGAATGTTAAAATCTTTAAGGAGATAACCATGCAAAAGCGTTTTGATAGTGATTTGGATCAATATGAGCAGAATTGTTTCCGAGACTGTTAAACAGAATTAAGGGAGAATACAGATATGAGTCATTCGGGAAAGATAGGCACTCGCGCTGTTTGGGCCGGGGAACAGGAATATCTGATGCAGGGAGCAACCCAGGTACCGGTGGTTCATAGTGTCTCTTTCGGATACAGGGACGTGGATGAATGGCGCCAGGTGGCTTTAGGAAAAAAACAGGGTCATATATACAGCCGCAATACCAACCCCACCGTTCAGGTCTTCGAGGAGAAGGTGCGAAGCCTGGAAGATGCGGAAGCATCGACAAGTGCGTCAACCGGTATGGGCATTATCAGCAGCACGCTTTTTGCCATGCTTTCGCCTGATGACCGCGTGGTTTCGGTCAAAGATACCTATGGCGGAACCAACCTGATTTTTTCCGAGTTTTTGCCGCGGTTTCACATTCAGGTCACGTTGTGTGATACAACGGATCACGAACAGATTGAAAGAGAGGTGACAAAGGGCTGTAAGATTCTGTACCTGGAAAGCCCCACCAATCCAACGACAAAAGTTGTCGATATCGCGCGGCTGGCAACGGCTGCCCATAAAGCCGGAGCCATCGTGATTGTGGATAATACCTTTGCGACGCCCATAAACCAAAATCCGCTGCACCTGGGTGCGGACCTGGTGATCCACAGTGCCACAAAATTTCTCGGCGGCCATGCAGATGCCCTGGGCGGTGTTGTGTGCGGCAAAAAGGGGTTGATCGATCCGATTTACCATTTTCGTGAAATCAACGGCGCAACCCTGCACCCCATGTCCGCCTATTTGCTGCTGCGCGGTGTGAAAACACTGCACCTGAGGATTCGGCAGCAGAACGAAAGTGCATTGTGCATTGCCCGGTATCTGGAGGCACATCCGGCTATCAAGCGTGTCTACTACCCCGGTCTTTCTTCCCATGACGGCCATGAAATTGCCTGCCGGCAAATGCGGGGCTTTGGCGGGATGCTGAGTTTTATGCTGCGCGAGAACAGCCTTGATGCGGTGGGGCGATTTTTGCCAAAATTGCATTTTGCCCATGCTGCCGCCAATTTAGGAGCCGTTGAAACCATTGTCGGACCGCCCGCTACAACCAGTCATGTGGAGTGCACTCTTGAGGAACGAGCCCGGATGGGAATACCCGAAGGCTTAATACGGTACTCCACCGGGATTGAGGATGTGGAAGATTTGCTGGCGGATTTAAAACAGGCCCTTTCATCCTTGTGAGCAAACAACTGCTCAATCACTTGACGAGGTCTGTACATATCGTTTTTTGTAAATTTTCTGGGCTTTTAACAGCGAATCCGGATCATCCACGCCCATGGTTTCAGTTTCATCTTCCGCCAGGACATATTCGATGGAAAGCCCGTCGGAGACCATGTATTCCACAAGATCGGTGATGAAAAATTCTTTTATCTTCGTTGAAACACCGTTGACCACCTTGACAACGATCTGGGACCGTTGGGCCAGTACCGACAAATATGGGACCAGGGCTGTTTTTTTTATTGCGTAGATTCCGGAGTTGCACACGGAGAGAGCTGCCTGTTTTTCAGACGGATAGTTTTTCCAGTACTTCCATTCTGTGATTTTGGAAACTCCGGTGCCGTCGATCTCCAGGATGCCGTATTTTTTTTTGTCGTCCGGGTTGAACCCGAGTACCACCATCTGAGTATCGGAAAGCCTTTCAAGCAGGCGCTGGTAGGTGTCGGAAGATACAAAGGGAACATCACCCATGGTAATAATGATGTTTTTGCAATCCGATTGCCTGATAAAGTCTTCCGCGGCCAGCAGAGCCCCGCCGGTGCCGTTCAGAATCGGTTGTTCGCAAAAACAAAGCCCCATGCTGCTCGTGGCTTTGATTACATCTTCCTTTTGATGATTGACCACAACCGTTTTGGGACCGGCCGGGAGATTTTCAATAATATGCCTGAGAATAGGCCTGCGGCCGTAAAAGGGTGAGGCATCGGCTATAAGGGGCAGCAGGGTTTTATTGCCGCTGTAATCTTTCATACGGCTTCCTCTGCCGGCTGCCATGATGATGGATGTTGTTTTCAATGGATTCCCTCTTGTGTCCCCTCAAAGGGGAATTTTCATAGCCTGTAAATTTTTGATTACACAATGCACCCTGTACAGGCAAAATTATTTTTATGCAAGCTTCTCCCTACCCCTTGACATGTTTTTTGCCGGATTATTATGATTGATAAATGATCCGGCAAAATTATTTTTATGCAAACTATTAGATGTGGCAATATTTTTTTTGACAAGCCGATCATCTTGGAGTAAACAGCTGCGGAAAGGAAGCTTTCTTCGAAATTTCGCATATTGTACCTGATTTTTTGTTGTATGGTTCATTGAAAAAACCGTGAACTGTGAACTGAAATCTGTGAACAGTTACAAGATCTGATGGATGCCCTCCGGGAGCGGTTTTTTGTGAAATTTTATCGGCTTCAGCATAAAACTGATGGTTGATGCTGCTGATGCCTGTTAAAACAACTTCAGTGTGGAAAGGAAAAACAATGCAATTTGCTTATTTTTTAAAACAAAGTGAAGTAGAGCGAGTTCATGAAGCATCACTGGAACTTCTTGAAAATGTTGGTTTGCTGGTTCGAAATGAGGTAGCAAGGGAGATCTTCGCAAAACATGGCTGCATGGTAGATAACCAGACCACCCTCGTGAAATTCCCTCCAAAAGTGGTTGAAGAGTGCAGGCAGTCCTTTGTTCCCACCTATACATTTACCGCCCGGGATCCCCAGTTCGACAGGACGATTCCCGATGATCGCCCCATCGTAGTTACCGGAAGCTCAGCCCCTGATATTATTGACCCTAAAACCGGTGAGGAGAGGCGTGCCATCTCCGACGATATCGCAAATATTGCCTATCTGATCAATGAACTTCCAGGATTCGATGTGTTTTCCATCTCAACCCTGGCCAACGATGCTCCAAAAGGGCAGTTCAGTATTTCACGTTTTTACCCTGCACTGAAAAATTGCAGAAAACCGATCAGAAGCAACACTCCGAATATGCAGGACCTGCTGGACGTTCTTGAACTGGGCGCCATAATTGCCGGCAGCAGGGAAGCGTATATGGATCGGCCCTTCATCAACCATCACTACTGCCCGGTAGTTTCTCCCCTGACCATGGATGTTGAATCTACCGAGGCCGTGATATACCTGGCGGAAAGGGGACTTCCCGTTTACGGCACTATCGTTCCCAATGCAGGACTGACCGCGCCTTTGACCTTGATGGCAGGACTTACCATCGGTAATACCGAGTTTCTTGCACTTGCCACACTGCTCCAGATGATCCGTCCAGGCGCTCCCATGATCTACGCTGTTCTTTCAACTGTTGCGGATATGAGGAACGGCAACTATGCTCCCGGCGCTATCGAAACTGATATGCTCCAGATGGCTCACAGCCAGATGGCTCAATTCTACAACGTACCCTCCGGCGGATATATCGGCCTGACAAATGCCCAGACCAATGATGCACAGTCCGGGTATGAAACCGGTATGAATACCACCGGTGCGCTGCTGGGCGGAACGGATATGTTCAACATGGGCGGCCTGCTGGGCAGCCTCATGACCTTTGATTTTGCAAAGGCGGTGATCGACAATGAAATCGCCATTATGCTCAAGCGCATGAAACGTGGATTTGAATTCAGTGAAGAGAATATGTGCCTGGACTTGATTTCCAAGATCGGTCCCGGGGGAAGCTTCATAGAAGAGATGCACACACTGCAGCACATGAGAGATACCGCCATACTTCCCAGGGTGGCATCCAGAAGTATGAGGACCACCTGGGAGACCAGGGGACGTCTCACGGCCCAGGACTATGCCATGGCCGAAGCCAGAAAGATTCTTTCAAAACCCAATCCCGTAGTATTTGACAAAGAGCTTGATGCAAAAATCAGAAGCCGTTTCAAGGGCCTCGTCGCCGGCGATGCCAGGCCCATCTAATATTTTGCAGCTTTGCTTCTTTCACCACGCATAACTTACATGCCTTATTGTGCTCGATAGGGCATGAAAGCTATTTGAGATTTATTTGCCGGCGGAACCAGAGGATACAAAGGTTCCAATTCACAACCTGCTTTGTCGAAAAAAGGGGGAACGTTGAAAAAGGAGTGTCTTTTCTGCAGGATTGCCGGGCATGAAACGGCGACTGAATTTCTTTATGAAAATGAAAACCTGGTAGTTTTCAGGGATATTCATCCCAAAGCGCCGGTTCACCTGCTGATCGTTCCCAGGAAGCATCTCCGCAGTATCAATGACCTGAATGAATCGGATAGGGCCATTATTGCTGAGCTGATAATGACGGCCAGGGATATGGCTGAAAAAACAAATGTGTCAAGAAGTGGGTATAAGCTTTTTTTCAACGTTGAAAAGGGCGGGGGACAGGTCATTTTCCACCTGCACCTGCACCTGGTGGGCGGCTGGTGATAAATGTCCGTCCTAATGGAAAATCTCCTTTCCGGCTATGATGGGTTGTTTTTATTCGACAGTTCTTTTTTTACGGCCATGCCGATTTTTTCAATGAGATATGGTTTTTTTATATATACTCCGGCACCCAGACGCTGAGCTTCTCCGACTTTTTCGGTTTTTGAAAAGCCGCTGGCGATAATTGCTTTTTGAGTCGGATGAAATTCAAGGATTTTTTTGTATGTTTCAAGCCCGTCCATGCCCGGGTCCATAATCATGTCGAGGATCAACAAATCAGCTCTATGGGTTTGCATATGCTCGACAGCCGCCTCGCCGCTGGCAAAGGTCATTACCGAGTAATCCAGTTTTTGCAGCATGTGCGAAGCAATTTCGCGCTGTTCTTCGACATCATCCACCACGATGATAGACTCTCGTGCGCCTTTCAGATCGGCTATAGAGGTGGTATGATCATTGGATGGCAGCTTTTTTCTGACTGTCGGAAAATAGAGGGTAAAGGCAGTGCCTTTGCCCGGCTCACTCTGTACGTCGATATGCCCGTGATGATCTTTGATCGTCCCCCAGACCACGGCCATGCCCAGCCCGGTGCCGCTGCGGCCCATTTTCTTTTTAGTATAAAACGGTTCAAAAATTTTATGCAGATCTTTTTTTTCAATTCCCAGGCCGTTGTCCCGGATCACAAGGGTACAGTAATCGCCCATGTCGATATGGTCGAAGCCGTTGGACGGCTTATCAATGTATCGGTTTTGGGTGGTAATGGATATTGTACCGTTGCCGGAAATGGCCTCGGCGGCATTGGAAATCAGGTTCATGATGGTTTTGGACAGGTGAACCGAAGAACCGGAAATATTCAGCAGGTCGGGTTCAAACTCGGTTTCCAGATGAACGTGCGGGTGGAATTCGATCATTTTTGCATACTCGGGACTATCCAGATATTCGGACAAAATTTGATTTAAATTGACAACCTGTGTGACCACTACCCCCCGCCGGGCCAGCGTCAGGAGGTCCTGAACAATAGCCGCCGCTTTTTCGCCGGATTTCTGGATGGTCAGCATGGGCTTGCGCATGGGGCTGTCTTTCGGCATATCCATTAAAAGAAGTTCCGGATAACTGACAATACCGGACAAAATATTATTCAGGTCATGGGCCACGCCGCCGGCCAGGGTACCGAGGGCTTCCATTTTCTGGGAGCGCTGCAATTGTTCTTCAAGCTCCCTTGTTTCTTTTTCCGCTTTTTTGACTTTGGTCAGGTCGTTTCCAATACATAAAATTTCACAAAAATTTCCTTTGGAGTCGAATATTGGTTTGTAAGTCCATGCAATCCATACGGATTGTCCATTTCTGAGAATATTTTCCCTCTCATCGGTTCTCAAATGTTCAGGGTTGTGTCGCAAAAAATCAGTAAGTCCCGCGATATAATCACGGCTGGCGCGACTATCGGAATGGATGATGTTGCAAATATTTTTACCTATGATTTCTTTGTATGTATACCCGAAAAACTTTTGTGCAAATTCGTTAAAAAAGGTGATTTTGCCCTCAATGTCTCTGCGCAGGATAATACTATTGGCGTTTTCAACCAGATCACGATATTTTTTTTCATTATTTTTAATTTTTATGACGGATCTGGCATTGATGATACCCACAGCGGCCTGGGCTGCAACTCCTGATAAGATACTCATATCACTCTGCGTCAGCAGGCGTTTGGTTTTACGGTTATCCACCGCCAGGATACCGATAGACTGTTTCTCATAAAAAATTGGTGCACAGATCATCGACTTGACGTCCATCTGCCGGATAAGGGCAATGCTGCGCTCGGAATATTTCTTTTTTTCTTTTTCGATATCGTTAATCAGAAAAGATTTGCTTTGCATATAAGCCCGTACAAAGGGCCCTTGAGAGTCAGGATTGTCCAGATTGAATTCAATGCCCTTTAAAACTTCCAGTTCTTTTTCGGTATGGCCGAATCCGGTCGCATAGATCAATTTTGTTTTTTTGGGATTGGCCAGTAAAATAATTCCACGATCAAAATCCAGATATTTTGCAATAAGCTGGATGACGATATCAATTATTTGAGCTGTATCCTGAATCATGGAGGTTGCCTGACCGACTTCCTGAACCAGCATGGCATTGGCATGCCGGATATTGATTTCCTCAGTAAGTTCATCGGCCATATGGCCCTGCTGCCGGAGCGTATCAGCCAGATCCTTTTTTTGATAATATTCGGCAATTAAGGCAACTGCCAGTCCGATAAAAGCACCGGAAACAGATAGCGTCAGCCAGAATTGAAAGGGCAGAATAAAAGCTGACACGAGAGAAGCAATGATGTCCAGGCCAAGATAGACGTTGCGGATGCGTTTCCATAACAGGGCAAATGTATTGCCCCATGTGATGATGTAACGGCAGCAGTTATCGCCCCTGTGCAGGCATTCGGGCTGGTCGATGTCGGCAAAGCGGCCGGTGAACAGCTTGGCAATTGCTTCAAATGTTCCGGTGCGGTTTTCACACTGATAGGGTTTTTCTATGATCCCGGGGGCGGGCCGGCTGATAATTTCGATGCTGTTGCCGCTTAGTTTACGGGTTTCAATGGTTGCGCCGCGGCTTACCTTGGCATACAGTTTTTTCATCATGCCGTAAATTATGCTCGGGCTCATCAAACCCAGGACGCCCTGTTTGATGGAGCCCTGGGCATCCGAGGATACGGCATAGCGTCCTGCATCCCTTGCCAAGCTATGATTTTTTGTTTTTGCGGCCAGCCTTTCATAAAAAAGATCGGCATGTTTTTGAGAAAACCAGTGGCCCGGATCATTGATTTCAGGCATGGTCATTTCCGCATAATTCAGAACATCATCCTTATCCACATACGGATAGAATTTATCGATGTATTCAAAAAATTGCTTGAAATTGCCGCTGTTGTAAATCGGTGTATTTTCGTCCATAGGCTGCTGTCACGTGACCAATTGTTTTTTTGCCGCAAAAACAGCGCAACGCAGACACGCAGTGAGGCGTAGCGCTAACCTGAGTTTTTTAAGAGACCGCTAAGTATATAGGCGTAAAGCAGTTGCCTGGTCAACAAAATCTTTCGGTGAAAGCTGTCTGAACATTTTTTGTGAATTGCAGTCAGCGCCTTTGCTTCACTTAAAAATCGCTATGTTGATGTATAATATTCATTTTTTTTATTCCCATCGGTTCCCGCCTTGATGGTGCAGGTCAATATATTCCATCTTGCCATTTTCATTAATAAAAGAGTTCATAAGCCAGCTGATGATGCTGATCATCAGAGAGCCGAAAACGGCAGACCAGAACCCTGCGATATTAAATCCCGGCAGGACTCCCGCAACCATCATCAGCATAATTGCGTTGATTACAAAGGTAAAAAATCCCATGGTTAAAATGGTTATGGGCAGGGTTAAGAGAATGAGAATCGGACGGAAAAAAGCATTTAAGATGCCCAGGAAGGCTGCGGCAAAAAAAGCGGATAAAAAACCTTTTACCTGGATACCGTCCAGCATATAAGATGTGATAATGATTGCCCCGGTCAACGTCAGCCACCTGATGGCAATTCCTCTCATGGATACCTCCTGTCGGTGTTGTGAAACCCAAAAATTCAGTATTCCTGAACGATAAGCCTGAATAATAAGATAGAACAGTAAATCGAACTTGACAAGTGTATGAAAAACGGGCAGCCGTTCACGACTTGAAACTTGAACTTCAAACCTGGCTGTCGCCTTGAATATGAAATAGATCGGGATCACACTTGACTCCGGATCGTTATTTCTTTATATTTTTTTCATTCATGCGACTTATGCGATTGAGGGGAATTTTTTATTTATGAACAGAGTACTGCGAATTTTGTACCAGCCCTATAAATTCCTGATTTTTGCCCCGGTTGTTATCCTGTCCACTTCTATTATAGCCACTATTACGGTCGGGCTGGCCGCCGTCGTTGGTCCCAAAGCGGCCGGCAAGATGGGCATTATATGGTCCCGGATCAATGCATGGGCCACGCCTATGCCGGTAACGGTTCAGGGGCGTGAAAACATTAACAGGGAAATATCCTGCGTGGTGGTGTCAAACCATCAAAGTCAGTATGACATATTTGTTTTATATGGCTGGCTGGGCATAGATTTTAAATGGGTGATGAAACAGGAGTTGAGAAATATTCCGGGGTTGGGGATTGCCTGTGAAAAGATAGGCCATATTTTTATTGACCGTTCCAATACCCAGGCAGCCCTGGATTCCATCAATGCGGCCCGGGAGAAAATTGTGAACGGGACGTCCGTACTATTTTTCCCGGAAGGCACCCGCAGCAAGAATGCAAAAATGGGTACCTTTAAAAAGGGCGCATTTAGATTTGCGCTTGATTTGGGGCTTCCCATTCTACCGGTAACTATCCAGGGCACCCGAAAAATACTGCCGGCCGGTTCCTTTGATCTTTTCCCGGGCCGGGCTATTATGATCATTCATCCGCTGGTTGATACATCCAAATACAGTGATGAAACTCTTCCGGATCTGATGGATGCGGTGCGGAAAATTATTGCATCGGATTTATCTGAAAAGCCTGTGGTCCAGCATGTTGAGGCTGGAAGGCTCTAAAAAGGGATGGATCCATAACAGCCTCATAGCCGTTGAGCCGGGCAATTACCCTGTTTTGAGAATCCAGAAACGTAAAATCTCCAATCATTTTATGATCACTCACATCTTTTATTTCCAGCAGGGCCTGTATCCCCTGTTTGGGAAAAATGTCGCAATATTGGCGGTAACTGGCACCGTAACTGGGCAGTGATACCATGCCTTTTTCCTCAAAGCACCACAGGCTGGCCATTTGGAAGGCTGAATCCAGCACCAGGGGATCCCCGATCCATGTGCTTCTCAGCGGCTGTGACATCCAGTTTGAGGGAGATGGCGCCGAAAAAATTCGGGCTACCATACCCCCGGCAGTACAGCGCGTCACTTTTTCAATACCGTGTAGTCCCCTGCCGTGAAAGAGAATTTTGTCATAGATCTCTTTTATACTGCGTGAATACCCGTTCCGGCTGAGAAGTTCGAGGTTATGAAAGAGGGCAGGCCGGGAAGGTTTGTCCGTCAGAATCGCCATGGCCCTGAAGTGAACAACCTCCCGGCCTCCGTTAACCCCGTCCCTGAGCTCCACATCCACCTCCCAGTTTGGGCCGTTTTTGCGGGCTTTGCCGGCAAGCAACCGGATGGCTTTTTTCTCCCGGCCCAGTTGAATCCCCTTGAGCAGGCGCATATCATCGATACCGGAGAGGAAGAGACCCGGATTTTCATGAAGGGCTCCGTGCCCCGACCATTCCGCCATGAGCGCAAAGGGGACCACTGGTTTACCGCCCAAAATGTGCGAGTCCAGAATCGGATACTGTTTTATATCGACATCGAGTTTAAAAGATAAAGACATCTGTTTTTTCTTTTTAGATTTCCTGTTTTTATCCGGCATCAGCCCGGAGCCGATTACAATTTCCACCGGACTTTCCGTTGGTGCGTTCATTTCTCGCAGCATACTTTGGGTTCCCTCTTTGACGGGAATCAGGGAGACCCCTTTTTTTTCAAACGCCCGTTTCAGGGTCGAAGAGACCATGCCGCCATCCCAGGGCCCCCAGTTAATGGAGATGACCCTGCAATCCGGCCGCATAGCTGCTTCGGTTCGGGCGATTTTATTTAATACTTCGTTGGCCATGGCATAATCCGCCTGACCAGGATTGCCCATGCGGGCCGCTACTGAGGAAAACAGCACGAGGTGCTTCAGGGGATCATTGCATGTCGCCTCCAGCAAAATGGCAAGTCCCTTTACCTTGGTATCGAAAACCCGGTTGAACTGACTGGTGGTTTTATCAATGATCAGGCGGTCTTCCAGGATGCCGGCACCGTGAACAATGCCTGTAATTGCACCATGTTTTTTGTGCACCTGATCGACTATATTTTGAATGCTTTTTAAATCCCGAACGTCAGCAGCAAAATAGCGGACATTGGCCCCGGCAGTACGGATGGCGTTCAGATTGGTTTTGATTTCGCGATGGCTCATATATTTTTTAAAAAGTTTGTCCACCTCTGCAGGTGTTGCGGTTTTTCTTGCAAATTTGTTTTTGATAATCGCTTTTTTAATGCTTTTTTCATCCGACAGCGGGGCAAGCCATTCGGGTTCGGATTTTTCTACAACCGATCGGCCAATAAGAATCAGTGTGGGGTGTCCATGCCTGGCAAGTGCAAGTGCCGCCGCCGCGGTCACACCCCGGGCTCCGCCTGAAACAAGAAATACGTCCTTTGAATTCAGGGTAACTTCGGGCACACAAAGGGGCGTCTTGATCAATTCCAGGGTCAGGCGGGAATTCGGCCCCAGACCGACTTCGACGGTTGGTGCCGGGGCGCGGTTGAGCACTTCGGCCACGATAGCTGCGGCGATTTTGTTATGGTCCTGCCAGTCCGGCTCCAGGTCCAGGGCCTTACAAAAAACATTCTGCCATTCCAGGGCCGCGGTCTTGGCCAGTCCTGCCAGTCCGCCTTGCATTGGGTCTGTTATTTTATGCCCGTTAAAGCCAAAAGCCCCGTCCAGCCGGGATACGGTTGCAAAAAAGGCTCCGCCCTTACCTGCGGATTCAAGCAGGGCAGGCGCGCATTGACGGGTTAATTCAAAAATTTGTTTCAGAAAAGATTCGTCTGTGCATGTATCCGGCGCAAGGATGACAACTCCTCCAGCATTGGAAAAAAGTTTTGTGTCTGTTGCATCGGGACCCACAATAAGTGCATTTTGACCTGCCAGGGAAAATTCAGCCATCAGGGCTCCGGCCAGATCGGAAGATTTATCAATAATCAGTATGTTGCGATCCTTTGGAATAGCAATGCGGCTGCCGGCTTCAAGGGGCCTCTCCCTGACCGCCAGGGTATGACGAAGGATATCATCGGTTCGAGGCTCTTTATGTCGGATTTGAGTAGATTGATGTGGCTCTTTATTATTTATAATGCAATTATCTGTTTTTAAAGGGCATGATATATTTTTTAATTCCCTGGAATTTTTTCGGTCGTCCTCGTTTAAATATTTTGCAATCTGCCCTAGTGTTTTAAGGGTTCCCATGATTTCCGGGGAAACACTCGGGAGCGCAGGCATTTTTTCTTCAAGCGCGGAAAGGATCTCCACTCTTTTGATGGAGTCAATGCCCAGGTCAGCCTCAATATCCATGTCCATGCCGAGCATCTCCATGGGATACCCGGTGAGCTCGCCGACGATTTCAAGCAGGGTGCTCTTGATGTCCTGATTGCCATCGGCAGGTCCGGCAGTTGTTACCGGGCTGTCCAAGGCGGCAAGGGCCGGAGAATCAGGGGATATGTGTTTTGCAATCTGCCCAAGCGTTTTAAGGGTTCCCATGATTTCCGGGGAAACGGCCGGAAGCTCGGGCATTTTTTCTTCAAGCGCGGAAAGGATTTCCACCCTTTTGATGGAGTCGATGCCCAGATCAGCCTCGATATCCATGTCCATGCCGAGCATCTCCATAGGATATCCGGTGAGCTCACCGACGATTTCAAGCAGTGTGCCGGTAATGGCCCCGGATGGATCGGCTTCCACCCGCCCTGGTTTTTCAGATTTTTTCTCCATGTGGGGGACAGTGGCTTTTGTTTCGGACTGCTGGGCAGTCTCCTTTATTTCCGGTGTCGGCAATGGATGCGGGGCATTGCACCTATTTGAAGGGTCTGAAGATACAGGCCGGCCCTTAAAAGGGAGGTCCGAAGGCTCGGCAGGTCTTTGAGACCGGCCAGGTGCCGGCTTTCCCATGGCCGCTTCGGCAAGAGACCGCATGCTTCGCATCATCTCCTGCAGTGTGCGGCCGGCCTGTGTCTGGGTTTCCAGGAAAATTTTGTGGGTTTCGGCTGTCTGATTCTGGAGAATTTCCATGGATTTAAGGCCTTCCCGGACAACTCTCAGGGTTTCATGAATAAATTGCGGCTCTATGGGATTATCTGTTTTCATGGCGTTTGAATCCATATATAATGGTGTGTTGCTGCTTACTGTCTCTGCCGATACCCGGGATGAGCATCCGGAAGTAGGACATGTTGTTAAAGCCGGTTCCATGTTGCGCGATACTGCAGTCAGGCATGGATCTTCCGGCCCAATTATCTGTTTTTTATCGGACACGGTGTTTTTGTGATTGGTAAAATGTACGCCGGAACCACCTGGTTTTGCCATGGGTGATTCGGGAATGCTACCGGTCGAACTTTTCAGATTTGCTCCGCAGACCGGCAGGCTCATCATTTGTTTGCGAGGAAATTTGCCGGTGCTTTCCTCCCACTGTTCGAGTTTCACCGGGTATCCAAGCGCTGTTAGGTGGCCCAGAGTGCGGGCAAGGTCACCGATTCCGAACTGTTTGCCGGAGGAAGCATCAAGGGCAATCGCTGTAAATTCGCGTCCTTTGAGAATCGTTTTGATAAGGCCGGTCAGAACCGTTTTAGGGCCCACTTCGACAAATGTACGAACTCCTCTATCATACATATTGGTAATGACACCGATAAAATTCACCGGGCGGATAATCTGGCGGCCGAGAAGTTTCCCGGCCGCATCCGGTTTGTCGGGGTAGGGCAGGGCGCTTGTATTGGAAAAAATCGGGATGCCCGGCCGTTGCAGGTCGAATTTTTCCAGGGCCTTCATAAACGGCTCCTGGGCGTCTTTGACGAGTCGACTGTGAAAGGCTGTGGAAACCGGCAACCGGATGGTGCGGAACTTGTTTTCCCTGCATTTTTTTTCAGCGGCAGTGATGGCGTCGGCGGGGCCGGACAGTACCCCCTGTACAGGGCTGTTGCGATTGGCCAGGATCACATCCAGGTCTGACTCGCGGATCAAGGCCGCCAGTTTATCAATGGGAGCCTTGACCGCCAGCATGGCCCCGTTTTTATCGGCGGCAGCCATGTAGCGACCCCTTAGAAAAGAGAGCTGCAAAAGGGTATCTTTGTCAATAACGCCGCCGGCAAAAAGGGCCGGCAGTTCTCCGTAGCTGTGGCCGCAGGCAGCCTGTGGTTTGACATTAAAGCGTTGTAAGACGTTGTGTAAAGCCAGACAGACAGCGCCCAGGGCAGGCTGTGTGATATCGGTTGAACGCAGTTTTGTTTCATGGGCCTGTTGTTCCCGGGTAAACGATGATTTCGGGAAAATCAGGTCATTAAGACTGTCAGGAAGGTCAAGGATCCGGTCGGCGCGTTCCAGGGCTTCCAGAGCTTCGGGAAAGGCGCAGATCAGGTCGCGTCCCATGCCGATGTACTGACTGCCCTGGCCGGGAAAAACAAAAGCGAGCTTGCCTGGCGCAGGTTCGGAACCATAGTAGGCCTGCTTTGTATTCCAGGTCATCCTGCCATGGTTGTTTTCCATCTGCAAAAGCGCATCCTCCAGAAGATCGGCAGGTTTTTGCGGCGCCTCCAGTACCAGAATCATGCGGTGAGAATGATTTGTTTTGAAATCGCTTCTGGTTTTAGCTGCCAGAACAGCAATTGCATCAGGGCCCGGGTTATCTGTCAGTTTTTTTTGCAAGTGCTTGAGGGATTTGGCTATATTTTTGTTGGAATCCGCAGAAAAAGCAAAAATCTCAACGGAACCATCCCAGGAAACCTGTTTTTTCCGGCTCTGGTATTCTTCCAGTACCGTATGAAAATTACTGCCCCCGAACCCAAAGGAACTGACTGCACAGCGGCGGGGATGGGCTTTGTTTGATATCCAGGGCCGGGTTTGGGTGTTCAGGTAAAAGGGACTGTCCGCAATTTCAAGGCCGGGGTCAGGCTGTTCGACTTTCAACGTGGGCGGAATTATCTTGTGATGAAGGGCCAGGACAGCCTTGATAAGCCCGGCCGAACCGGAAGCAGCTTTGGTATGCCCGATCATGGATTTGACCGATCCTATGGCGCACCAGTTGCCCGAACTTGCAGCACTGCTTTGAAAAACATCTTTAAGGGCTTTAAATTCCACCTGATCGCCGACCCTGGTGCCTGTGCCATGAGCCTCAACCAGTTCCACCGTTGACGGATCGATATCGGCATTTTCATATGCCCTGCGCAAAGCCTGTGCCTGTCCCTCTGCCCGCGGGGCATAGATGCTCTGGGATTTGCCGTCGCTGGATGTTCCCATGGATTTAATGACGGCATAGATGTTGTCTTTGTCTCTGACAGCGTCTTCCAGCCGTTTGAGCACAGTCATCCCGATTCCTTCTCCGAGCACCACTCCGTCGGCCTCGCTGGAAAACGGCTTTGCGTCACCGGTAGGTGACAGAATCATGGTTTTGGAAAAACACATGTGCATGAAAATGTCGTTCAGGGTATCCACGCCGCCGGTAATTACCATGTCGCTGCGTCCTGAATAGAGTTCCAGCAGGGATATGTGAGCGGCGCTCATGGAGCTTGCGCATGCGGCATCTACAACACAGTTTGTGCCCCCCAGATCCAACCTGTTGCATATTCGCCCGGCAACCACGTTGCCCAGCAGCCCGGGAAAGGAGTTCTGCTGCCATGGAACATAGGCGTTTGAGATGCGCTGTATGATTTCAGCTGCTTTTTCCTTTTCGATGCCTGAATCTTCCAGAGCTCTGCGCCATTTGGGATGTCCCAGGCGGGAGCTTAACGGAACCACGAGTTCCTGGGTGCCTGTAACACCGAGAATAACGCTGGTTTTGCCATGGTTAAAGTCTTTGCCGTGGCTGTACCCGGCATCATCCAGGGCTGCCTTGGCAGCATACAGCCCCAGCAGTTGAGATGTGTCGGTGGCTTCCAGCGAATTGGGCGGAATTCCAAACTCGGTGGGGTCAAAGGCCACCGGTGAAAGAAATCCGCCCCGTTTGCAGTATATGTGGTCGGGTTTTTTAGGGTCCGGATCAAAATAATCATCCGGCGACCAGTGGGTTTTGGGAACTTCGGTAATCGCGTCAATACCGCGGAAAATCAATCGCCAGTATTCTTTCAGACCGGAAGATTTGGGAAATACGCAGCCCATTCCGATAACGGCAACCGGCGGGGTGTTTGCTGAGTTTTTTTTATTTTTTTTCAATGTTTTTCCCTGTCGATAACTTGAGGGGTTGACCCAAGTATCGGTCATGTTGAACTGAAGTAATTGTCGAATTTTTATAAATTCAAATTTATTCCATAACAAACAATCTGTAATATGTAAACTCAATATTTGCAGGGGTTGACAAAAAAACATAGTTGTTCTATTGATATAACAACTATGTAACCACAAGGATTTTTAGAATGCTGAAATTCTATAATAATCGGGAGCTTGCCCGAAAATTTCGGATCAATATGGCCAAATGGAAGCGCTGGTCCCGTGAATTCCTTCCACCTGATCCGCTTGGCGGCATTCAGTCCGGTTATGCCAGGCAATATCATCCTGATCAGGTTTTTACCGTTTATTTAGGCGGTTATCTGGTGGCGCATCTGAAATTTACAATACCCGAAGCAAAAAAAATCCTGGCGGATTTACAAAAATGGCTGCACGCAAATGGCTTTTGCTTTAACGGCAGCAGGACGAATTGTAAAACAGGGACAAACGAGGAGAGGGATAAACAGTATCGTCTTTTTATTATCAGGCCGGAATCAGACAATCCTTTAGATAAAAATCTGCAGTATCGCATACAGGAGATTATCAGCATTCGAAAGGTGCGATATGAGGGCAGGTCAATCCTTCAGGAACAAAGTGTGGATATTTTTTCCGGGGGTATGGAAATTTCAAATATGCCCGCCGAGAGTGCGGTTATGCTCAATATTACAGATTTTATGAAGGGCTTTGTAAAAAAACTGGGTCAGGATATCAAAAATTATTCGGCATTGAATTAGGGCGGCAGGAGGAATATATATGCAAATAATAAATTACACAACATTTCGAAAAATTTTACTATTCGCTATTCCATTCAAAGGCTATCCCAAATGAATCTTATCTGATTTAACCTTGAAATCTTTATCCGATTTCATCACTGAACGGTTACTTTTTACATAAAAGGTGTCATCGACAAGAATTCTTTTTCTTCCGGCCTGCAACTGACTGAGTCGCTTAACCTTTCTGTAAACATTATCCGCTTTCTCCAAAATGGTTTTGGCTGTTGTTTCGAGTTTCCGGGCCATAATTCGCACATGTCCTGCTGTGGCGAAGATTTTTTTTCCTGCATAGCGAAGTTCTGTAAAAAACAGAGTCCCTCTTTTGGCGCTGATTTTCATTTCCGAGCTGTCAATCCTTACCCTTTGCGAATCAAGAGCAACCGATGTCCCGGAATCACCAGTGAGCCGGGATACCCCCAAGCAGACCTGTGAACGTCCTGTTATTTCAACTTTTTCAGCATTGAATTTAATTTTTCCGGCAGCATTAAGAGCAATATCTCCCATCTCTGCCATTAGTTTAAGATCACCGGATCGGGCAAATATTCGGGATTTTTCGGCTTTGGCGTCATACTCGAAAACAAGCTCTTTTTGGTTGGAAAAAATTTTGATAATTTCATGGTCCGCATTGCTTTTTTCAGTATCAATGACCACAAAAGCGCCTGCTTTCGTTTTTGCCGCAGGGATGACCTGAGTCTGGTCCATGTCTGCAACCCGGCTGTGAGCCAGCAGTTCGACAATATAGATATCGTCTATCTTTTCTCCCATAACCAGAACCTCATCCCCTAAAGCCAGGGATTGGGCAAGGGATAAAACAGGCCTGCACCACACTTCGGGCCGGTCCGTTGTTTTCAGAAGCCTCACTTGAACCAGATTGGCCGATTCATCAACAGCCAGCACGCGAGCCGGGCCAAAATATGGCGTTTTTTTCGTCAGTTCGTAAATTTTGGCGGTATTGGGCATTGCAAATCTCCTTTATCGCTACCGTTTATCCGTCACCGGCGGATGCCAGTTTTCCGCTGCAGCCAAATCCTTGTCTGTCCGTTCGGCCAGCTTCAGGTTTGCACCACGCCATTTTGTCCCTTGGTCATTAATTGCGTGCAGAACCGATTGCTGCAGGTTTGCCCGGGAAAAATCCGCGGTTTGCAAAACTGCATGGGAAAAATCAGCATAGGGCATCTGACAGCCGGTAAATACGGCTCCTGTGCAGTCGGCATAATTCAATTCAGCTCGATCCATGCGGGCACGCATAAAGTTGGCTTTTCCGGCTAAGGCCTTGACAAGGCAGGCGCAACGCATATCGGCTTCAATAAAAAGGGTCTGCTCAAGCGTTGCTCCCGTGAAATCAGCAGTATGGCATCTCGCATTTACCAGTCTTGCCCCTGAAAGATCGGCCTTGCTGAAATTAACCTGTCGACAATCGGCATTGTCAAGTTTCACGTTTTTAAGGTCTGCATCCTCCAGGTCGGAATCAACAAAACAGCATCTGGACAGGTCCATATCGTTAAAGCTGGTCTTTTTCAATTCGCACAGGTGAAAAGTGGTATCGTGAATCCGGGTTTTGGTAAAATCAACCCCGGTAAAGTCGGTTTTACTGATTCGTGCGCTGCTCAGATCAACATTGGCGAGGTTGGCATCTTCCATTTCACAATCGCTCAGCTCAGCGTCTCTGAAAATGGCTTCTGCCAGATTGGCGCCGCTAAACAGAGCGTCATTTAATTTGGCACCGGTGAAATTCGCCTGTTCAAGGTCTGTATGAGAAAAATCAACATCCTCAAGATTACACCCGGCAAATACAGCGCCTTTCATCTTAGCTGCAGCAAAATCAGAAGCGGAAAGATCAAGTCCGCTGAAATCGATTTTTTCCAGCGTACAATTCCGGATGGCAATATTGACCAGATTTGCATGGGCCAGAGATACACCCGGCAACAAACAATCCACAAAAGCGGCCCCGCACAGATCCGCCCGGGACAGATCAACTCCGGATAGATCACACGCTGTAAAGACGCATCCCCGCAAATCCCGGGGCAGCCCGGATACAGTACGCATATCGACCTTGGAAAACCGGGTATTGTCAAGGGTCGCCTGGGTAAAATCACATCCGCTGAGGTCGCTGTTCTTAAAATGGGTATTTATCAACCTGGCCCCGGTAAAGGATGCGCCGCTAAGATTTGACTCGGCAAAACTAGTTTCCGCAAGCAGGGCCTGCTCAAAACAGGCATTGGTCAGCGAACATTTTGTATACTGCCCGGCCGTCATATCGGCCCCTGTAAACAGGGCATTATCAAGAAGCACATTTTCAAAGGTGGTTTTTCGGGCCTTTGCACCAGACAGGTCGGCTGCCGTCATTTTTGCTGAAACGCCGGCAAAGCCACATATCTCCAAGCTGCGCAAATCCTCGATTACCGATGCCGGCAGCGCCAGATCTTTAAAAGAGATATTGACCAGTGCCGGGTCCTTTACAGGGATTTTATCGGCAAAAAAAATGGCATCGGATATGTCGGAACCAGTAAGATCGATGTGCGAGGCCTCAATGTTCTGCCAGACCGAGTCACTGATATCGGTTTCGGCCAGGCAGGCTTTGTCAAGATTGACCTTATTGAAAAAAGCCATCGGTAACACGGCATCACGAAGATTGATTTCTTTAAGGTCGCAATCATCAAACTTTGCCCGCGGCATACGGGCATTGGCAAGCAGCATTCCTTTCATTTTTTTTGCATTCAGGACAAGATCTTCAAGGACTTCACCGGCTTTGAGCTTTGATAGCAGTTCTTCAAAATTTTCAGGAATCGACATAATTGGGAAGTCCCTATTTTCGGGCCAGTTTGGTCATTTTGATATTGGCAAATTCCAGCAGGGTCTCTTCCAGATGCGCTTCAAGAAACTCTGCCGCATAAAGGTTGGCACCGCGCAGATCCGTACCGGTGAGATCGGTTTTTTCAAGACTCCCTTCGAAAAGGTTGGCACTCACCATTTTTGCCCCCTTCAGATTTGCTTTGGTGAAACGGGTAAATTTCATATCGGCGGCCGCAAAATTTGCCCTTTCCAGAGCAGCAGAAGTGAAATCAGCCCCCTCCATACAGGCAAATGAAAAATCAGCATCATTTAAATCGGCATTCTCCCAGATGGATTCGTCAGCATGCACCCTGCGAAAAGAGCCATTCGGAAAATTACAGCCTTCCGAGGCCCGAAGTTCGGTGAGATCGGCCTCATCCATGCGGATATCAGGGCCGCATGCCCCCTCCACGCAGGCTTCTTTTAAATCAGATCTGCCAAAATCGGTACGCTGCAAAAGGGCCTCTGAAAAATCCGCCTTTACAAAAACACTGTCGGTTAATAAAGCTTCACTTAAATCCGCCCGGGAGAAGTCGGCGCCGGCAGCTTTTACATCAGAAAGTCTTGCCTTTTGCATCCTGGCTTTTTCAAATACGGCACCCTCAAGAATAGCCTTGCTCAGGTCAACCCCTTCAAGAACAGCTTCCGTGAAATCCGCTTCAAGCAGCGACGCCCCCTGTAAATTTGCTGCGGCGAAATCTGCATGAGAAAAATTGGCCTCGGAAAGGTCAGCTCCGGAAAGATCACTGTTTTTTAATATCGCATGGGCAAGGATACATTCATGCAGGTCAATACCGGCTAATGCAAGGTCGGACAGATCAAGTCCTGACAGGTCTTCTCCGGCAAAACTTTCGCCACGTTTAAATCTTTCGTGGACAAGCTCGCGGGTCAGAGATACCTTATTTTCTTCAGGTTCAAAGCCGAGTTCTTTAAGAAGCGCATTTTCCTTTTTTTTATCTTCTTCACTTTGCTCCGGCAGATTATCAGGGTCGATGCCGGCGGCGATCAACTGGGCCCTGCTTTCCAGCTCGGCTTTGGCAATTTCAGCCTCGATGTCGTCATCCGCTTTTTTTGTTTCGTCAGGTTCGTTCGGCGCTTCAGGCTGCTCGTCGTCATCGCCTTTTGTTATTTCCCGCAACCGTTTTCCCAGTGCCTCCTGGTAATGCGCCACCGGTTTTAAAGGATCTTGCAAAGATTCAGAGACAATAAGCAGATGTGCAATATCCTCGAATTCTTCAGACAAAACCTCACACCACCCGCGCCAGACAAGCACCAGGGTTTCGCCATCCATATCAACCCACAAGGTGTCCAGGCGCATGTTGACTTCTTTGAACTGCAAAGCTGCGGGCTCAGGATCAATCCGCCGGTTCACAAAACAACGAATTCTCAACCCGGGAAGACTTGCCTCATATTGCCCATGCTGCGGATGAAGGTTTGTAAAATTGAGCTTTTCATCGCCGGCAAGATATCCCTTTACCTGCATATCAATTGGTGCCGTATTGAAATAGTGCCAGTCAAAATCAACGGGAAACCAGGGCCAGTATTCTTTCAGGTACTTGCCTTTATAGGTGCCCAGGTAAGCGCGGCGCTGTTTCCAGGTCTGGGCCAGAGGCCCGAAACCTGCCGGTTCCAGACGTGTCCGGGGGGTTCTGAGGGTGTCTGTAAGATGGGTGATATTGGGAAGCGGCCTGACCTTCTTTCCGTTTTTGTCCACCTGTTTTCCCAGCCCTTTGCCCACGGGATTTTCAGTATATCCGGGGCCTCCGTAGCTGTTCTGATAATTCAGATCAATCGCTGTAAACGGTTCAGGGGCACTTGGGGTGGAACCCATCAGGCCGCGCTTCCAGGTGCGATCACCGGTGACCATGAGGGTTTTGGCATGGGAACCGACCTGGAAAGACGCCTGTCGGGCCAGGCGCTGTTCTCCGGCAGGGGCATGACATTTCCCCTTTAACAGCAAATCGGCTGCGGGTTTGAAACAGGCGAAATCAGATGCATATACAGGACCTCCCAGCATCTCTTCATCCTCTTCGTGGAATTCATCGCCGGTGGGATATAGCTGTTCTTCTGACGGCGTAGCTGCTTTTCCCGGTGACAAATCAAAGGTTCCCTTGACGATAAGGGTCAAGGAATGCCCTGGAAAGGGGAGCCGTCCCGGAATGTATGCCATTTCAAATAAAGATTCGTTTATTATTTCCAATGGTTAACCGCCTGTCACCGTGTCTTTAGAATAGCTGTATGTGCCGATTCCGGAACTGAACCGGAATGTTGACAATCAAACAAAGTAAATCGGGCATGATTGGTATTATTTTTCTGCGACCGCTGCTTGCAGTAAATCAGCAAGTTTGACCATGTCAGAGACTATAGGTTCAAGAATCCATGCTGGAATATAATGACCATTGCCGAATTTTAGGGCGCATTCTATATAACCTGGTTCCAAATCAACCTTTCGGCATTTTTTTCCCCATTTTTTAATAAAGCTTTCGATATAGGCAAGCAAATCCGTGCTGTTTATGATTTTTTGACAGGTTGCCTGCGGTGCTTTTCGTTCGGAAAAAAAAAGATCCACGGCACTGTTTCCGGTATTGAATTGAATATTTTTTTTAAAAGTATTTAAAAATAGACCGGGAACAGGTTGTATGGAAACCCTGATGCTTGAGCGCTCGTGGGCGATTAACACATCGTGTTCCCTGTAACGGCCTGAGTATTCAGGGAAAATCCTGTGAGACCATTCGGATTGAGCTTTAAATCCAAGCCTGGCAGCGGCTTCCGGGAATTTTTTCCTGGTTATAAACCGCCCTATACCCAGGATATCCAGATACAGCAGATTATTTACCGTCACCAGTACTCCGGTAACAATGATTATGGCTATTAATGCCCAGGCCGGATTTTTCATAAAAAGCCTTTTTAATGGTGTGATCCTTATTTTTTAGCGTTAATGCTTGGATGGTCAAGTTCACCAGTAATTTTAGCATCTCCTTCCAGTTTGATATTACCGCCCTTGATGGTCACATCTCCGCCGGAATCAATTTTAATGTCACTGCTTGAAGTTAAGGTGATAGGGCCGCTGTTGTTAACTTTAATAACTGAGCTGCCCGCCATAATATCGGCCCCGTCGCCATCGAGCCAGAGCATGCTGCCGGGAGCTTCCAGGTGTATGTAGGCTGCTGATCCGTAAAAGATATGGCCGGCCGACTGTCTGTCTCGGTTTGCCGCATTTTTAGTGATCTCTTTTGCGGCATTCAATGTGACCTTTGCGCCCACAAGAGTTTCATGTTTTCCTCCAATAAAGGTTTCTGAAACCAGGCCGCCGGATATCTTGGCCTGGATGCCTTTCCATTCTGCCTTAAACGGTCCAAATATGGTTTGCTCTTTGGCACCGAAGATGATGCTGCTTGAACTACCTTGAACATTGGATGTCCGATTGCCGCCTATGGTGCTGTTTCTGCTGCTTGTGGTGCTTTCATTGATGCTTTTACCAAGCTCTATTGTAGAATCGTTGGAAGGAGAATGGAGCCTGAGAAATGCCCCGGCCGAATCCAGAACAACTTCATTGCCGGCCTGGTCCCGGATCTGAATTCCGGATCCGTCGCGCATGAGAATTACATTTCCGCAGGCCTGTTTGATATCGATGCTGGGAGTTCCTTCATGCATAATAATTTCATTTCCGCAGGCCTGTTTGATATGGATATGCTTGTCGCCCTCTTTGTCTTCGATGACGATATCGTTGTCCTGCCGGCTTCGAATAACACTTTTTGTCTTCTCATCCGGCAATGTGTCTGCCGGCATGTTGGTGCCGTGGTATACCCGGCCGGTGATGATGGGCCGGTCCGGGTCGCCTTCGACAAAATTTACAATCACCTCCTGCCCCACATGGGGGATAAACATGGCTCCCCAGCCGGCGCCGGCCCAGGGCTGGCTGACCCGAATCCAACAGGAGCTGTTTTCATCCTTTTTGCCCTCGCGGTCCCATGGAAACTGAACCTTGACCCGACTGTATTTATCCGGGTAGATCTCTTCCCCGGAAGGGCCTGTAACGATGGCGGTCTGGG
>CAYQNS010000008.1:0-49779 GCA_964418755.1 uncultured Desulfobacteraceae bacterium | reverse complement strand
AAAACTGCTTGATTCCGATAAGGTAAAGTATCAACGGGCGTTGGCTCTGCAAAAACTGGCCCGTAATCCCGACGATGTGATGCTTGAGATCAAGTACCATTTTGTATGGAACGTGGTCGGCAGAAGACCATTCTTTGCGGAGCCGGCAACTACTATTGACTTCATCAGTGATACTATCACGACTTGTAGCGATGCAGTGGGTGGTTTTGCCAGTCTCCTGTGGTTGGCCCCAGATCATATACATTTATGCGTGGAGTCGGATGGGGAAGTATCTCCGGACAATATAGCTCAAAAACTCAAACGGTTATTAGAAGTACCGATTTTTGAGCGGTTCCATGACCTTATTGCATCTCCAGAGGTGGAAAGAAAGCTGTGGGACGAAGCTTATTTTGTAGAAACCATAGGCTGAAACAGAAACAAAAAAGAATTAAACAATCTCCGCAAGGCTCTGCATATTTGGAATGCTAAAATTCTCTATATTTCCGAAGAGATATCTGCCAAAGCAATGTTTTACGTCGAGCAACATTTTTTAAGTCGTTCAATGCAATTGGCAGATGCGCTCATCGGAGCCACGGCAATCGCTTATGGTAATCCTGTTCTTACGGGGAACGATAAACATTACAAAGTTTTGAAAGACCTGAAAATCAAAAGATTCAGACCATAACATCTTGTAATAATATAACAAAACAGCGAATAAAGCGCTTGAGGTTGACTGTCCGTTTTTACTTGACCATTACACGCAAAAGTGGGTTTTTGCCTTTTTACGAGGCCGTCAAGGCTGAAGATGAAAAAAATTGATTTCCATATTTGGCGGCGAGCCATGCAAACAGGTGTCGCCGCGCTTTTTATTTTTCTTCCCATACTGAACGATTTGGGGTTCAGCTTTATCTGGGGGAATTTTTTAAACATTCATATCGGCAGTTTGACATTCTCCGATCCCCTCGCTGTTTTACAGGTGATCGTTAAAAACCGGTACCTGCCGGTCGGGCTTTTGATCAGCGCCGGTACGGTTTTAGCCATTGCATTTTGCCTGGGTACTGTTTTCTGCTCCTGGATTTGTCCCTTTGGATTGTTGTCGGAACTGGTAAACAGTTTCGCCCGCCGGGTTTGGCCCCGGAAACGCGGCAACAGTAAAATTCGGAAAAACGGGTTTGCGATTAAGGCGGGTTTTTTTTGCGCTGTCTTTTTGGTCTGTTGGGCTTTTTTCAGATCACCGGTTTTAAATTTCGTGTCCCTGCCGTTCCAGTATTCAAATATTTTTCAGTATCTTTTTGTTCAAAAATATCTCTTCGTAGCGATCTGGTTTGTCGGGGCAATTTTGCTGACGGAATTTATATTTCGTACCCGTTTGTGGTGCCGCTGGATTTGTCCGCAGTCTGTTCTTATCTCCATTACCAAACTGTTCAATCCCTTTCGGCTTAAAGTTGTTTTCGAAAAAGAAAGGTGTATTGGAAGCAAGGCACTGAGTCCATGTCAAAAGATATGTTCCCTTGATCTGGACCCCAGGCGCTTAGATGGCACGATCGAGGCAGAGTGTACCAATTGCGGCGATTGTGTGGATGCCTGCAGGAAAACAGGCGGTGCGCTTGGTCTGGGGTTTGGCCGAAGCCGTAGACCGTCCATTACCAGGGGAAACCTTGAGAGCTGTGGATGATCACTGTTAAGCGCTTGATATTCAAGATGTTTTGCAGGGTCTGCGGTGCGGTCCTAAACTGTTGTATGAATGGCTTCCGGGGGGATCGTGTACTGGACCGTATCGCCCACCAGAAATCCGTGCTGCCGGTATTCACCGGGCGAAATCATCACAGTTACCCATATGCCCGAGTCGATTAGAACTCGGATATACCCGTTTTCCGACATCACCTGCCGTATCGTTCCCTGTAAAAAATTATTCCCGGATTCCTGTCGGGTCTCCGGGCAAAACTTGATTTTGTTCGGATCAATGGATATCCGAATCCGCCTGTCCTTTGGTTTTGCTCCCTGTGTTCCGACAAAAAGGGATACGTTCGGGCTCAGCGTATAAACACACTTTCCCCGGCAATCCTGATCAATAACGGCGGAAAAGATATTTTCGTATCCGGCCCGGACCAGTTTCCCGTGATCCAGCACCAGGGTCTGATGGGCAATACCGGCGGCTTGGGTGCGATCGTGGGTTGTAAATACAATGCTGATTTTTTTTTCTACATTGATCTGCCTGAGTAAATTGATGATGATGGCCTGGTTTTCAGCATCAACGCTGGCGGTGGGTTCGTCGCATAAAAATACTTCGGGCGAAAGTGCCAGGGCTCTGGCCAATGCCACCCGCTGGGTTTCTCCGCCGGAAAGCCGGTGGGCCCGGGCCGATGCAAAATTCCGCATGCCGACCATATCCAGGGCCTCTTCGATAATACGTGTGCGGTTTTGGGGGGAAATTTTCCGGATTTTAAGACCAAATTCAAGGTTTTTGAACACCGAGGTTGTAAACAGGATCGGATGCTGGTGCACCACCACGACCTTGCGTCTTAATGCCTGAAGCGTTTTTTCGGTAAAACCCACCGGCCGGGACCGGTATTGCATCGCGCCGGATGTGGGGGCATCGAGGAAGCCGAGAATATTCAAAAGCGTTGTTTTGCCGGCCCCGTTGGGGCCTAACAGGGCATATATTCGGTTTTCTTCGATGGCCAGGCACGGGAGATCCAGGACGGTTCGGTTGTCGTAGATTTTGGTCAGTTCGGTTAATTCATAGATCATCATATCCGGCTTCTCCCCTGGAAGAAATGAAACAGCAGGTTCATGCCGAAACTGAGCCCCAAAAGGATGATGCCCAGGGCCACGGCCAGTGTAAAGGAGCCCTTGTCGTATTCAAGGGCCATGGCCGTTGTCATGGTGCGGGTAAATCCCTTGATGTTGCCGCCGAGCATCATGCTGATGCCGACCTCGGAAATCACTCGGCCAAAAGCGGCCACGATGGCTGCCATAATGCCGAAACGGGCCTCCCGGAATACGACCCATGCGGTCTGAATCCGGTTTGCACCGAGGGTCATGGCCGTTCTTCGGTAGCGTTCATCAATACGGCTGATGGCGGCAACGGTAAAAGCTGTCACCACCGGAATGATCAGAATGACCTGGCCGAGGACGATGGCCCCCTGGGTGTAGAGCAGGTCAAAGGGTCCGAAAATGCCTCTCCGGGAAATAAATGCGTAGACAAACAATCCGATGACCACCGTGGGCAGGGCCAGCAGGGTGTTCAAAATAGTGATCACCATGGGTTTGCCGGGCCACTCGCCAAAGGCGATGACAAATCCCATGGGTACACCGAAAAGGCCTGCAATCAGGGTCGAAGAGATGCTGACCCTGATGGAAACGCCCACAATCGAAATCATTTCGGGGTCCAGCGATAAAACCAGAAGCAGGGCCGATGCAAAGCTGTCGATGAAAAAGTCCATGGATACGTATCTTTGGATAAGTTGTTTAGCTGAAGGTTGGTTAAAGGCTGAAGGGAGAAGGCGTTTTGCCTATTTGGCCTCAGCCTTTTACCTTCCATTGACAATGGGCGGACTCCATTCTGCTATTTGATCGCATCCGGGTAAAATAACTGTTTTCCTATAAGCCGGTAACCGGCAATCAGCGACTGGCCCCTTCCAGATACCAGCCAGCGTGCAAATTGATCCGCCAGTTCATGCTTTACATGGCTGTGTTTTTGGGGATTGATGGGAATGACGCCGTAGGGATTGGCCAGGTCAGGATCGCCTTCACAGAGGACTTCCAGATCAATGGGCACGTCCCGGCCAAACTTGTATTTGATATATGTTCCCCTGTCGGCGAGAATATAGGCCCGTTTTTCATCGGCAAAGGTCATGGCCTTGCCCATGCCCTGTCCAATGGATAGATACCATTGCCCCAGACCCGCGGGATGGGTGAAGGTGATCTCCCCTTTTTTGCCTTTTTTGACAATTGTCTGGATTTGTTTTTCAAGGGTCAGGCCGGTAGCCTGCCACAGGGCCTGCTCTTTGGTATGGGTGCCGCTGTCGTCCCCGCGGGAAACAAACAGGGCCTTGGCGTTGGCAATTTTTTGCAATGCCCGGGCTGCATCGGAAAGGCCTTTTATGCCTGCGGGGTCTTTGGCGGGACCTAAGATAATAAAATCGTTATGCATTACGGCATAGCGTCTGGTGCCGTATCCATCCAGGACAAATTGTTCCTCGCGGGCTTTGGCGTGGACGAATATCACGTCCACATTGCCGTCCATGCCGTCGCGAATTGCGGCCCCGGTTCCTTTGGCCACTACCTTGACCCGGATACCCGTGTCTTTTGTAAGTTCAGGCAGCAACACGTTTAAAAGGCCGGATGCCTGGGTGCTGGTTGTCGTCGACATCGTCAGGATTTTCTCCTCGCCCAGAACGGTGCCCGGCACCATTGCCAGAATGAAAACAAAGCAGCATATTGCGGTAAGGCGTTTTTTCATATTAATCTCCTTTGAAATGTTGATGGTCTATATCGGTTTGTATCAGGAGTTTATTTACATATAAAGGTAGATGAATGTCAAATTTATTCTGTAAAAGAGGTTAAACTTACTGTAAGTTACTGTGAAAAACATTTGCGGGGCGAGTGATAGGGGTTGTTTGATGGAAATACTTTCCAGTTTACGTCACTTTTTGTGTGAGGGGAAAGAGGATGGTTAAACGGTTGGGCCGCCTGTGCCGACTCTGCGAATGGCCCGGTTCATAATCCATTCAACCAGCCGGGGCAAAAGCCGTTTGGCCCAAAATGACAGTTTACCGTCAAAACCCGGAATAATCATAAATTTGTTTTTGCACATTCCCTTGATCAGGGCGCGGGCTACGTCCTCCGGCTGCATGAGTCCTGCACCGGCGGAGATGGCGGCGGTTTCCGCCGGTTTGGTCCGGTTTTCGATCTGGAAGCCGGGTGTGTCGGTATCCGGCGGACAGAGCACGGAAACGGTAATGCCCCAAGGCTTGAGTTCGCTTTTCAATGCTTCTGAAAAACCGATCACCGCAAACTTGGAAGCGCTGTAATCGGTAAAGCCGAAAACGCCGATAAAACCGGCTACGGAGGCGGTGTTGACAATATATCCGCCCTTTTTTTTCATCAGCGGTACAAGGGCGGCAATCGTATTCCGGGTACCGTAAAGGTTGATTTTTATGGTTTCATCGAACATCTCGGCGGTGATCTGTTCAAACCGATGGGGTCGCGACCGCCCGGCACAGTTTATCAATCCGTCAGGCACCCCGTATTTTGCCACTGCCCGGGCCATTACTTCATTGACCTGCCCGGCGTCCGCCACATCCAGCGCCATATAGCCAAAATTCTGTTTTGACGATACAGCGTTTTTTTGAATTTTGTCTAGAGCAGGTTTCAGTTTGACGGGCGAGCGTGCAAAAATAATAATATGGGCACCTTTTCCGGACAGCAGACCGGCCGTTGCAAGTCCTATCCCGCTCGATCCTCCGATTACATAAAAAAGTTTGTTTGAAAAAATTTGCATAGCCATACCTCAAGTCGTAGCATCAGGGCGGAGACGCCGGAAAGGCGGCTTTTATGAAACAGCTTTCAAGAAGAGTGTAATAATGCAGAAAAACTATAAACCACTCTTTTTTGTTTAAAGATCAAAGTGGGCCTTTATCTTGAAAACATGGGTGGCCGGGAGGTTGAGAATGTCGTGTACCCCTGTTTTTTGAGAAATTTCTTTGATATTGGCTTTAATTTCGACCATGGAGGAGGCAATAAACGTAAACCATACGTTGAATGTGTTATTGCGAGTGTAGTTGTGGGTTACTCCGGGGTAGCTGTTGACAATTGCGGCAAAGCTGTCGATTTTTTTTTCCGGAACGCTGGCGGCGCACAACGTACTGACAAAACCCAGTTTTTCAGGTCCGAAATTTCCACCGATGCGACGAATGATTCCCAGTTTTCTGAGGCGGGAAATATGGTCGATCACAATTTTTTCCGTAAATCCCAACTCTTCGGCAATGGCAGCATACGGCCTTGACGTTATGGGAAAATCAGACTGTATCCGATTTAAAATAGTCCTGTCAATTTCATCGATCTGTGTTTTATTCATTTTTGCCCATTTGTGGTACGCGCCTTAACTTATGCCATGGACGGTTCCCTGAATGCCCCGGGCATGAGTTGAATATGTACTTTGCGGGTACGCGGACCGTCGAATTCACAAAAGAATATGCCCTGCCAGGTTCCGAGAACCGGAGCGTTGTCTTTAATGATAATCGTCTCCGAGGCTCCGATCAGTGAAGATTTGATATGGGCAGGAGAATTTCCCTCCAGGTGGCGGTAGTCAGCCTGCCAGGGAATAATTTGATTCAGGACCATCAATATATCGCGTTTGACACTGGGGTCGGCGTTTTCATTGATGGTAACCGCCGCGGTTGTATGAGGAACATAAATCATGCAGAGTCCCTCGGCCACCCCGGAGGCGGATACCGCCCCTTGAATTTCGGCAGTAATATCCACCATTTCAGTCCTGGAACCGGTTTTTACAGTAATGATCATACCCTCTCTCCCATCAGTGCCTGCCCAATTTTGGATATTTATTATTTTCCGCAACCCTGATATGAAAAAGGCCCTGTAATTACAGGGCCTTTTTATAGCTAAAAATTTTTCAATTCAGATATTATACACATCCGGTAGGTTTGGGAAGGCCGGCCATTTTACATGCTCCTTTGCCCGGTCCTGACGGAAACAGTTCATAGATGTGTTTGAGTTTGAAACCGGTAACCTTGGAAAGGACACGTACCATCGGTGCAATCCCGTTTTTCTCGTAGTAATCCTGCAGCACCTGGATTACTTTTCTGTGCTCATCGTTAAGCTCTTCGATGCCCTCTTCTTTTTGTACAAATCCAATCCACTCTTCACATTTACCGTCTTCATAAGTGCCAATGAAACCGTCTTCGTCTACGGTAAATGTTTTGCCTCCAAATTCAATTTCTGCCATTTATTACCTCCTTTTTAAATGTAATTATTTTATCGGCCTGCAGCCAGTTATTTTCGATATTTTAGTATATTTAGAATCAACTATATTATATAAACACGGATGTCAATATGAAAAATTATGTACTTATAGCGATTCCAATCTATCCGTTATTTTTTTCTTTGAATGCGGTTTTTTAAAAAAATTGCAACGCTTCTCCGGATAGAATATTAAGCTATGCCGGTGTGAAAACAGGATTGTCCCTGTAAATGAATTTTTCATCGATATCGTATCGTCCGTCAATGCCGCATTTCATGGACATGATTATTTTGATGCTCCGGCCTGATAACATCTTTTGACATTGTATCTCCCTCCTGATAAAGATCTGCAAAGTTACTTGAACGCGGGTTTATATTTTATCATAGAAAACCTTGCAGAAGCGAATGAATTTGTAAAAAATATTAGGGTGGCCAAGTAAAAATCTTAACATACGGGGCATCATTCAATATCAAACCCAAAATTATTATTCTCTACGGATCCACCGGTATCGGCAAGACCCATACGGCCATTACCCTCGCCCGGATGTTTAACGGCGAGATCATCGGTGCCGATTCAATGCAGGTTTACCGTCGCATGGATATCGGAACCGCCAAGCCCACTGTGGAAGAACAGGCTGGAATTCCACACCATATGATCGATGTGGCTGAGCCGAATGAGCCCTTTGATGCGGCCCGCTATTCTGTTATGGCCCGAAAAATAACGGCAAAGCTCTGCCGGCGGAAAGTTATACCTTTTGTTGTCGGCGGTACCGGTCTGTATATACAGGCACTGATTCATGGCATCTTTCCTTCCCTGCCATCTGATCCGGCCGTGCGGGCCAGCCTGAAAAAAGAGGCCGGCACCTTCGGATCTGCTTTTCTCCATCGACGTCTCCATACCTGTGATCCCGAATCGGCCCGCCGGATTCATCCCAATGATGCATTTAGAATTATCCGGGCCCTGGAGGTTTATCAGCTCACCGGCCGGCCGCTCTCGGTTCAGCAGGCCGAACACGGATTTGCCGAACAGCCGTTTGCCGTACTGAAAACAGGATTGCACCTGGATCGGGAAATACTCTATGAGCGAATCAACCACCGGGTGGATGCCATGATCCGCCAGGGCCTTGTCGAGGAAGTCCGAAATCTGCTGGCCGCAGGATACGGCCCTGAATTGAAATCCATGCAGTCAATCGGCTACCGTCACATGGTCGATTATCTCGAAAACCGCCTTGCGTGGGACGAAGCCGTAAGAACCCTGAAACGGGATACCCGGCGATACGCCAAACGCCAGATGACCTGGCTCAGAGGCGATACCGAAATTCATTGGTTTGAACCCGGCCGGATTAATAGCATGCAGCAGCAAATTACCGCCTTTCTGAATGCAGACAGGTAACCCCGGCGACTGTCCGCCATCGAAACAAAATACCTCTCGGCATTGACAGCGCCGCCATACCTGCTTATTTTATCCGAATTTGAAGGCGGTAATTATTTTTCAATTGCCGAGTATAAGGGCCACCCAATAATATAAGGGTTATAGGGCCCATATGAAGCATGTCGATTTTAACGATTGTAATTTAAATTATTTCAGGAGGAATCCCATGAGTTTTGTCAAAAGTGAGTACAAAGAAGACATTGAACGACTAACGGCGGTTTTTGATACAAGCCTGGGGAAATTCGATGTGGAACTGTTTGCCAAAGAATGTCCGGAAATGGTCTGGAATTTTGTCAACCTTGCAGAGGGCCGACAAAATACGGAAAAAGGCGGCAATTTTTATGACGGCCTGAAGTTTCACCGGGTGATCGATGGGTTCATGCTCCAGGGCGGATGCCCGCTGGGTACCGGTACCGGCGGCCCCGGGTACCAGTTCGGTGATGAATTCGATCCCTCTTTGAGGCATGACGACCAAGGTGTTCTGTCCATGGCCAATGCCGGCCCCGGCACAAACGGCAGCCAGTTTTTCATTACACTGGCCCCTACCCCGCACCTGGACGACCGTCATTCTGTTTTTGGGAAAGTGACCAGTGGTCTGGATGTGGTAAAAAAAATCGGTTCTGTAAAGACCGGTGCCATGGACAGGCCCATTGAAGCCGTGATCCTCAATTCCGTTACCATCGAGAGGTGATTTACTTCCGGTTTGTCCGGGTCAGGATACACAGTAGTTGCCCCTGCTTAAAATAAATGGTGGCCGTGTCATTCACAAGGACGTTGCTGATGCCCCGGGTGGCGCCGAATTTTAATATATCATCCTGCAATGGATATTCGAGCCCGCCCAGGGTAATGCCCTGCACGTCTTCAGACAGGGGGACCAGAGACAGGGTATCGCCTGCCCGGCCATGAATGCTGTGCGGTTTCATTTTGCATAAAAGTATGATTTCCTGAAAATCGTCGACGATTCGAACCTGAGTTTGAACCAGGATGGGGGCTGCCAGCATAAAGATATTGGCGATCGTCATATCCCAGCGACGGCCCAGTGCCCCCAAAATGAGGATTTCATCGGCGCCTCTATCAACGGCAAGCTTCAGTGCCAGTTCCAGGTCGGTAAAGTCCTTGCGAACCGGATGACGGATGATTTCAGTACCAATCTCTTTGAGCCGGTTCAAATGATCCGGAGAGAGCGAATCAAAATCACCAATGGCGACGCCGGGTTTTATTCCCATGGCTAGGCAATGACCGGCTCCGCCGTCAGCCGCAATGACCAGGTCGCGTGGGTTCAATAGTTTCAAGGCGTTCCCGGAATGGTTCAAGACGCCATTGGCAAATATAACGGATCGCAAAAAATCCTCCGACGTGTTTTTTGTTCATTTACCCACTGTTCTTCAGACAGGGCAGCGTAAGCGATTTTGTCATAAACGTGCTCGTGCCCGGCGCAGGGCAGACACCAGGGTCTGCCCCTGTTTAAGGAGATATTTTGTTAGGTACTGTTGTCAACGCCATTGCAATCATCGTTGGAAGCCTCATCGGTCTTGTATTCAGAGGAGGCATCCCTGCAAAATACTCGGAGACGGTCATGCAGTCCATGGGGCTGGCAGTGATTCTCATCGGGATCATGGCCGCAATTCAAACGGATGATTTGCTTCTGGTGATTATCAGCCTGGCCGTGGGCAGCGTTATCGGTGAATTTGCAGCCATTGAAGACCGCCTTGAGGCCATGGGCCGATGGTTTGAAAAAAAACTCTCAAAATCCGGCAACGACATATCCAGGGGATTTGTAACCGCCACCTTGCTTTTTTGTGTCGGTTCCATGGCTGTTGTCGGCTCCCTTGAAAGCGGTCTGACCGGCAACCATCAGACCTTGTTTGCCAAAGCCCTCATAGACGGCATATCCTCCATCATATTCAGCGCCTCTTTGGGCATCGGCGTCATACTCTCGGCCCTGTCGGTTTTTATTTATCAGGGCACGCTGACCCTGAGCGCCTTCTTCATGAAACCGTTACTGGTTCCCGAGGTGGTTGTGCAGATGTCCGCGGTCGGAGGGTTGCTGATCATGGCAATTGGTTTCAATTTGCTGGAAATTAAAAAAATAAAAGTGGGCAATATGCTTCCGGCCATCTTTGTCCCGTTGATTTATTACATGCTCCGGCAGGTGACGCCCATATTTTAAGAATGATGCCTTCGTAAAAAGTCGGACACTGCAATTTTAACCACATTATATTGTGGCGCCATGTAGATTAATATCTGTATTTGGTAGTCGTTTTTTAAAACTTCGACTTTTTACAAGAGCGTCAAGAATGCAAGCGTTCAGGATTCAGGGCTTTGCATTCTGTTTCCTCTTTTCCTTTTCCCGTATCCTGTTTCAAAACTATTTTTTTTGAGGCATTTCTGAACATCGACCCCCTGAATGGTTTCATAATTCTACCGGCCATCCATTTGGTTAAGCCCGGCCAGGACTTTGTACAATCCCTGGGTGCCCAGGTTTTCATACCCCATCGCCATGGCGCCGAGATAAAACTGATGAACCAGGGAAAGGCCGGGCAGCATCAGGTTCATTCGCCTGGCTTCGTCAAGCGCAATGCCCATATCTTTCACAAAATGTTTGATAAAAAACCCGGGATTAAAGTCGCGTTTTGCAATTCTGCGGCCCAGCACGTTAAGGGAAAATGCCGATGCAGCCCCTTTTCCGATGATGTCGATCACTTCATCCATATCCAGCCCGCTTTTGGCGGCATACAGCAACGATTCCACAACTCCCGCCATGGTTGATGCGATCATAATCTGATTGCTCATTTTGGTATGCTGCCCGGCCCCGGCGTGGCCCATATAGGCGATATTCCCACCGAAAATTTCGAAAATCGGCAGGCAGGCTTCAAAGATATCCCTTTCACCACCGGCCATGATTGCCAGTTTGCCCTCCCGTGCACCGATATCGCCGCCGGAAACCGGTGCATCCAGGGCGGCAATTTTTTGCTGCCCGGCCCTGGTAAATATTTCAAAGGCCAGGGAGGGTTCGGAGGTCGTCATGTCCACCAGTATCCCCCCCGGTGCCATTCCCGCCAGCACCCCATCAGGCCCCAGAATGACACTGCGCACATCGGCCGGGTAGCCAACCATCGCAAATACGGTAGAGCAGTTTTCAGCAACCCGGGTCGGTGATTCGCACCAGATGGCACCCTGCGCCGTCAGCAGATCTGTTTTTTCTTTTGTCCGATTATGGACATACACCTCATAGCCTGCCTTTAGTACATGCATGCACATTGAACCGCCCATGATACCGGTTCCGATCCAGCCGATCTTTTTACTTTTCATCTCTTTTCCTCAAGTTGTTGGGTGATATTCAGTGGGATCAACTTAATTTTGTAACGTTTTTGTATTGCAGCCGCTCATTATTTTAATGAAATCGGGCCGCCATTCCCATTTTTGATGCCCTCGTAAAAAGTCGAAAGTTTGAAATTAAACCACAATATATAGCGTTTAACTGATTTTAAAAGCATGTATATTGTATCTAAAATATTTTCGGCGGACTTTTTACGAGAGCGTCATTTTTAAATACGGTTAACACGGATATACGACGGAGCAGATAAAATTGCAAGATTCTTATACATTTCATATATTCCATGCCGGCTGTCTTTCGTATGCATCAGGCGGCCGCCCTGTTTTTTATTGACTTCTATATTTTAAGGAATATCTTTAGATTTAATGTGCACCACACAGGTGACAATTTCGGACCATCGTATCGGGCGAATTTTGTTTTATGCGGCTACTTTTATATAACATCAGATATGGCGCAGGCATCGGAAGAAAAATTCATTTTCCTCTACCCTATATTGGATATTTGAAAAAGACCAATGGTAATTTTAAAAGAATAAGTGATTTCATCAAGACCGTCAAACCCGATATTACGGCCCTGATTGAAGTGGACAGCGGATCTTTCCGTACTGAAAAAAATAACCAGGCCAAGGTCATTGCAGGTGAAATGCATCAGCGTCACATCTGCAAGAGCAAATATTCCACCAGCTCAATCGTCCGCAAATTTCCGATTTTAAATAAGCAGTGTAATGCGCTGCTGACCAATCAGAAAATTATTTCTAAAAAATTTCACTATTTAAATAACGGTGTCAAACGGTTGGTAATCGAACTTGAACTTGATGAGGTGACAATTTTCCTGGTTCATCTGTCATTGAAATTCCGACATCGCCAGTCCCAGTTAAAGGACCTGTATACAATTGTGGACCATGTAAAAAAACCGGTGATTGTGGCCGGTGATTTTAATGTGTTCCACGGGGATGGTGAATTACAGCTATTTCTTGCCGCCACCGGCCTCCAGAGTGCCAATTGCGAAGGGATGCCGTCCCATCCAAGCCGATTCCCCAAAAGGCAACTCGATTTTATTCTTCACAGCGCCGAGATCCGTCCGACTGATTTTCAGATACCCCAGGTTAAATTTTCCGACCATGTACCTCTGGTTTATGATTTTGAAATTCGCCCGGATAAAGTAAAACAGTCAATGGCCGCCTGAATACCGGCATAGACAAAAAACGGTTTTACAAAAGTTTTACAAATCGGCCAGGCATAATGACCGCTCTTTCCGGCCTGTTCAGGCCATCCGTTCTTGACAGAATCAATAACGGATTGTATTTATTTTACATGGTTACAAGTCGTTCAAAATGGTTTTTCCATCCCATCCTGATCCTTATTTTTTCCATTCTGGCCCTGGGAGCCTCTCTATTTCTCTATATTTACTGGTACATTGAGGTCAGTACCGGCTTAAAGGCCCTTATCAATCGATTCAATCTTGACGCCGGCCAGGTCCTTGCCTCACAGACCTGGGTGGTTATCGTGGTGCTTTCAGTTTTGATGGGCATCATTTTTATGGGAATTTTCATTATTTTTGTTTATAATCAAAAAACACTGCAGCTCTACCGGATGCAGTATAATTTTATTAATAGCTTTACCCATGAGTTGAAGACACCCGTTACATCGCTGAAACTGTACCTGGAAACATTTTTGAAACATGATATTTCACGAGAAGAGCAGATTAAGTACATTCGCTACATGATTCAGGACGTGGGGCGCCTTTCCGACAATATCAGCCGCATTTTGAACCTGGCCCAGTTGGAAAGCAAAAGTTACAGGGGGGAATTCGTCAAAACAAACCTTGTGCTTATGGTTGAACGTTTTTGTAAAAACAATATCCATCTGTTTCAAAAATGTAATATCAATACCTCCAACTCTTCCGGGCGAACTTTTTTCCTTAAGATCAACCGTCCCTTTTTTGAGATGCTTTTGATGAACATACTGACCAATGCCATCCGGTATAATGATTCACCGACACCTGAAATTGACATTGAATTTGAATCGGGCATTCGAAAACTGTATATTCATTTTAAAGACAATGGCATTGGAATTGCGCAGAGCGAGCAAAAAAGGGTGTTTGGAAAATTTTATCAAATCGGCCGCGCAGACAACATGTCCGCCACCGGCAGCGGCATAGGCCTCTACCTGGCCCGGATTATCGCTGGAATTCACAAAGGAAAAATTCTTGTCGCAAGTGAGGGATTGGGAAAAGGGTCTGTTTTTACCCTTATTTTACCATATCGCAGGATCGGATCGGGACAATGAAAAATTCAGATAAACAGCGTATTCTTATTGTTGAAGATGACCGGCATATAGCCGAAGGCCTGAAACTCAACCTTTCTTTGCAGGGTTATGAAGTCAGCATTGCCCCCAACGGAGTTGACGGGCTCCGGCAGTGGAAGGAGTGGAGGCCGGATTTGATCGTGCTGGATATTATGCTTCCGGGTATTGACGGATTTTCCGTTTTGCAGAATATAAGGCTTGAAGATGAGCGGTTGCCCATCTTGATTTTATCCGCCAAAAACGAAGATGACGACAAGATAAAAGGCCTGGCTTTCGGGGTGGACGACTACCTTGCCAAACCGTTCAATCTGGAAGAATTTCTTTTGCGCGTGGACCGGTTATTGGCAAGAGTATCCTGGCAAAAGAAGGACGGGGGCATATCCGGTGACACGCCGGCCCCGGATGATGATATTTACATATTCGGCAATAACCAGATCAATTTTAAAACACTTACGGCCCGATGCAAGGCCGGCACGGTCCAGTTGACCGAGCAGGAAGTCAAGGTTTTAAAGCTTTTTATCGCCAACCGAGGCATACCGCTTTCCCGGGGTAATCTGCTGGAAATCGGTTGGGGCTATACCCACCACACAACCACCCGTACCATAGACAACTTCATCGTAAGGTTTCGCAAATATTTTGAGGAAAAACCCAAAAAACCTATTTATTTCAAGAGCATCCGTTCGGTGGGATATGTTTTTGATCATTCTGAACAATAATTTCAACCTGTCTTTTCCGGTTGCCCACAGGGCTTTCGACCCAAGCCATTTATACCACCGGCTGATTAAAAATCGTCATTTTCATTGCGTGCGATAATTTCCTCCTGGTGGTCTTTGTCCAGATCGACAAAATAATCACTGTACCCGGCCACGCGTACCAGCAGGTTGCGGTACTCATCCGGTGCAATCTGGGCACGCCGAAGGGTGTCGGTGCCCACTACGTTAAACTGGATATGGTGACCGTTGAGTTTGAAATAGGTCCGCACTAAACCGGCCAGTTTATCCAGGTCCGTTTCCCTGGCCAGAACATCGGGCAAAAACCGCATGTTCAGCAGGGTTCCGCCGGATTTGAACTGATCCATCTTGCTCAGGGATTTGATCACCGCCGTGGGGCCGTTGCGGTCGGCCCCGTGGGACGGGGAGGTGCCGTCGGATTCGGGAAAACCGGCAAATCGCCCGTTGGCCGAGGCGCCGAGCATCTTGCCGAAATACACATGACAGGTGGTGGAGAGCATATTGAGGTGGTAGCAGCCTCCTTTGGTGTTGGGGTGCCCGTCAATGGTATCGAAAAGCGACTGGTAGACCCGCTGCATGATCTTGTCTGCATCATCGTCGTCGTTTCCGAAAAACGGGGTCTTGTTCTTGAGTCGAAGACGAAGGGCTTCATGGTCTTTAAAATTATGGGTAAGGGCATCGAGCAGCCCCTCCATGGTGATGGTGTTATTTTCAAAAACATGTTTTTTAATCGCCGACAGACTGTCGGTGATGGTCCCGATACCGCAGCACTGGATGTAATTGGTGTTATACCGCGGCCCTCCGTTGTAATAATCCCGGCCTTTGGTAATGCAGTCATTCATCACCACGGACAGCAGGGGCGCCGGGGCATTCAGGGCGTACATCCGTTCGATATAGTTATTGACGCGGATTTTGATATCAACAATATATTTCAATTGCCGGGAAAAAGCATCATACAGGTCATTAAAACGATCAAAGGTCTTTGGGTCACCGGTTTCAAGCCCTATTTTTTTACCGGTCAGCGGATCGATACCGTTGTTTAACGTCAACTCCAGAATTTTGGGAACATTCAGATACCCGGTGAGAATATACGCCTCCTTGCCGAAAGCCCCGGTTTCAATACAGCCGCTGGTACCGCCTTCCCGGGCATCTTCCAGGGTTTTGCCCGCGCGCACCTGTTCCATAATCACCTCATCGGTGTTAAACACCGACGGATACCCGTAACCCTGCCGTATCACCCGGCAGGCCGCCTTCAAAAACCGATCCGGGGTCTTGTCACTGATCTGCACATTGCACTGGGGCTGGAGCAGTTTCAGTTCGTCCACGACTTCCAGAATCAGGTAGGAGAGTGCGTTGGAACCATCGCTGCCGTCGGGCCTGAGCCCCCCCAGATTAATGTTGGTAAAATCGTTGTAGGTCCCGCTTTCTTTGGCGGTGACACCCACTTTGGGCGGGGCGGGATGGTTGTTTACCTTGATCCAGAAGCAACTGATCAGCTCTTTGGCGATATCCCGGTCAAGGGTTTTGTCGGCGAGTCCTTGTTCATAAAACGGAAACAGGTGTTGATCCAGATGGCCCGGGCTCATGGCATCCCAGCCGTTTAACTCGGTGATGGTGCCCAGATGAACAAACCAGTACATCTGGATCGCTTCCCAAAAATTCCCGGGGACATGGGCCGGTACCCGGCGGCAAATTTTTGCAATTTTCATAAGTTCCCCTTTGCGGCGGGGATCGGATGTATCGGCGGCCATCTGTTCGGCAAGGGCGGCATGGCGCCGGGCAAAAATAATGGCCGCATCACAGGCGATATCCATGGCCTTGAGTTCTTCGGCCTTGTCGGAAGCCTCCGGATCACTGCGATAATCAAGCTTTTGGGCACTTTGAGCGATATCCTTTTTAAAATCCAGCATGCCCTTGGTGTAGATGGTACCGTCAAGGGTGGTATGACCCGGGGCCCGCTGCTCCATAAATTCGGTGAACATGCCGGTCTCGTAGGCATCTTTCCATTTCTCGGGCACCTGTTCAAACACCCGGTCCCGCATGGACCGACCCCGCCAGTAAGGAACCACCTCTTTTTCATATGCCGAAATATCTTCCGGGGAAACCTTGAATCCCGTCATCGGACGGTTGTCGAGAATCCGGAAGTCCTCGGCACTGTGGCAGTTAAGTTCGGGAAAGGTTGAAACCGCCTTGGGAAAGGGACCCCGCTCGCCCACGATCAGCTCATCGTCGCCGATAAACAGGGTCTTTTTTTCACAAAGGTCCTTGAATGTCAGGGCCCGCAGTACCGGTATGGAATATTTCCCGTAATTTTTTTTGTAAAATCGGGTTTCCAGAACGGCCCGTTCAATGGAGATGCACGGCTTTGCATCAAAACTTTTCTTTCTAAGCCGCTCAATTCTCGGGTTCATTGCTTTTATCCTCCTATGGTAACATTCAGACCGAAATCTTCCAGCCGTTCTACCACGGCAGCCACCTGTTGATTCGAGGGTGAAGCGATCGCTTCGGCACGATACGGTATGGCGAATTTTGAATATTTGGTTTTCTGAAAATCGTGGTACGGCAAGATGTCTATCTTCCGGACACCGGGCAGGGCCGCAATAAATCGCCCGGTTTTATCGATGTTTTCATCGTCATCGTTGATTCCCGGCAACAACGGCATTCGAATAATAATATCGAGATCCATGCCGGCAATGTGCTCAAGGTTGGCAAGAATTTTTCGGTTTGAAACACCCGTATATCGTTTGTGCTTTTCCGGGTCCATGAGTTTCAGATCAAACAGGAAAAGATCGGTGCGTTCGGCCACCGCCGTGATGGTGTCCGAATCCGTATATCCCGTGGTATCCATGGCCCGGTGAATGTGAAGGGTAGCACAGGCGTCCAGCACCGCCAAGAGAAATTCCGGTTGAAACAGAGGTTCTCCCCCGGAAAAAGTCACGCCCCCGCCGGATTCGTCATAAAAGGGAACATCTTTTGCAATGATGTTCACCAGATTCTCAACGGAGATGGTCTCGCCGGCAGATTCCCGTGCCTCAGCCGGACAGATAAGGGCACAGGTTCCGTGATGCCGGCAGCGCGCAAAATCGGTTTCAACCCCTTCAGGTGAAAGCGACAATGCGTTTTCCGGGCAGGCCGTCACACATTCACCGCAGCCGATACATTTTTCCCGGTTGTAAACGATCTGCGATGTGATGGACAGGCCCTCGGGGTTGTGGCACCACCGGCAGGACATGGGGCAGCCTTTGAAAAAAACCGTGGTCCTGATGCCGGGACCATCGTGAATCGCATACTTTTTGATATCAAATATAATTCCTGGTTTGCCTGACATTGCAATTTCTTTTTATTGTCCCGGCCTGATACGATATCGACTCGGCTCGTAAAAACGATTTGAAGAAAAATAGATACATGCTATATGTAGCGCATTCGGATTTATTTATCTATCATTTTAAAGCACTGTTTATAGATATCTGGGTTACCCATAAATCGGCATTCGGACGGTCTTTGGTGCAGGGCTGTGGGGTGCGAAAAATAATAAGTATCCCAGCAACATCCAACCATGCTGAAAAATTTTAAACTCACCATCGAATATGACGGCACACATTACCATGGGTGGCAGCGCCAGCTTACGGATCGGACGGTCCAGGGGGACATCGAGCGGGCCTTATGCAAAATATGTAACGAAAAAATTACCCTTATCGGTTCGGGGCGTACGGATGCCGGTGTCCACGCCCTGGGACAGACGGCCAACTTTCGCTGCCGCAGCCGCCTGGGGGCGGATGATTTCCAAAGGGCTTTAAACAGCCTTTTGGGCAGCGATATCGTGATCCGCACCTGTGAGATGGTTGCTGAATCGTTTCACGCCCGCTTTGACGCCTGCTTCAAGATTTATAATTACCGAATCCTGAATCGGAAGATTCCAACGGCCATCGGTCACCGGTACGCATGGTTTATCCCCCTGAATCTGGACCTTTCCGCCATGCGGTCGGCCATGGTCCATCTGAAAGGCGAGCATGACTTCAAAGCTTTCGAAGGCACCGGCAGTCCGCGGGCCCATACCGTCAGAAATATTTATCAAATCGGCTTGACTGAAAAAAAAGAGGGGTACCTGGTCTTTGACATTCAGGCCAATGGATTTTTACGGTTTATGGTCAGAAATATCGTGGGTACGCTTGTGGATGTGGGCCTGGGCAAGACAGGGGCAGACGATGTTCAGAATATTCTTTTGTCCAAAGACCGCAGCCGGGCCGGGGCAACTGCTCCGCCGAAAGGGTTATTTTTGATGCACGTCTGCTATGATCAGCCGTAGAAGGTGTACTTTCTAAGCTGGATAAATCAGAAACAACAAGTTACATGTTTATGATAGGAAGAATTCATAAAAAATTCCAAATCTCAAGCATCAAATTTCAAACAAATACCAAATTCGAATAAAACCGGTGCTGTTGAAAACAGCGTACGCCACAAATACCAAATTACAATAGTTTGAAGTTGTTGGTCATTTGTAATTTGTTTAGTCAGATATACTACCACTACCGGGTGTCGCTTATTTTCCGGCCCTGCTCTTTATCTCCCGTAGTTTTCGGTTGTAAAAATTGATGACTTCTCTCCGGTTGAGCATTCCGATCAGTATGCCGTGATCATCTTCCTGAACCACCGGCAGGCTGTCGATATTCTTGATGGTAAATTTTTGCAGCACCGTGTTGAGGTCGTCGGTCATGGTCGTTACGATAATATCCGAGGTGCCGATATCCTCCATGACCACCAGGTGCTCGATGTCACTGGAAAACAACACGGCCCGGATATCCGTACTGGAAAAAATACTGATCAGCCGGCCCCTCTTGTCCATTACCGGGAAATAGTGCTGATTGGTCGCGGAAAAATATTTTTTAAACTCTATAAACTGCATATTTTGAGGGATCAATTCTACCTTTTTCACCTGCTCCATTAAATCCTTGACCTTGATAGTCTGCAGGATATCGACAAAAAAATCACCGGCATGGGCCGGCGAGTCAATTTTGCTTTTGACCTGCTTGACGTAAATCGTCCATTTCTTCGAGGCCAGATAGGCCACTGAACACACCAGCAGGCTGGGCAGCAGCAGGTGGTATGAATTGGTCATTTCACTGACAAAGATAATCGTGGAAATCGGCGTGTTGGAAACCGCCGTAAAAAAACCGGCCATCCCGACAACGACAAAGGCCCCGGGTGCCGTGACAATCCCGGGCATAATCTGATGAAATATCAGACCCACCACACCGCCCATGGCCCCGCCGATAACAATGGACGGGCCGAACACACCGCCGCTGCCGCCGGAACCGATGGAAAAGGATGTGGTGAGAATCTTACCGAAGGCCAGGCACAGTAAAAACGGAATCGTCAGTTCATTGTACAGTGCCTGCTGGGCAAACCCGTAGCCGAAAGCCAGTGTCTGGGGTAGAAAAAATCCGATGGCACCAGTGCAGAGACCGCCGATGGCGGGCTTGATATGGTTGGGGATGTTCCATGATTTAAACAGACGGGTAATACCGTAAAACGATTTTATGTAAATCACGCCGGTAAAAACCAGGGCCAGCGCCAGAACAATATAGGGCCCCAGTTCCAGTGGGTTCCGGAAAACAAAGTTGGGTGATTCAAACAAAGACCCCCATCCGAAGAACAGGCAGAACAGGCAGTAAGCCACGACCGAGGAAATACCCGCCGGGATAATCACTTCGGATTCAAACTCCGGGTCCCTGTAAAGAACTTCGGCGGCAAACAGCGCACCCGCCAGGGGCGCCCGAAAAATGCTGCCGACGCCGGCGCCGATGCCGGCGGCCATCATGATCCGCCGCTCCCTTTCAGACAGCTTCAGTTTCGTTGCCAGAAACGATCCAAAGCCGGCCCCGATCTGGGCGATGGGTCCTTCCCTTCCGCCTGAACCCCCGCTTGTCAGGGTAATGGCCGACGCAATGGTTTTAATCACGGGAACGCGGCCGCGGATAAAGCCGCCGGCCGTGTGGTAGGAATCAATTGCGGCATCAGTGCCATGACCTTCCGCTTCCGGCGCAAAGGTATAAACAAGCCATCCGCTGACAATCCCCCCGGCAGCCGGAAGGAAAAAAAGAATCCATCGGTTAAACGGCGTACTGGTGGGCAGCAGCAGATGGTGTTCACCGGCCGGTGGCGGCGGACGATATCCGGCCGCAAGATCCATGAAATAATGAAGCCCCAATTGGCAGAGATAATGGAAAACAACCGATCCAAGGCCTGCAATAATGCCGATTAACACAAAATACAGGGTCCATTTGCTGGCACGGGCGATTTTTATCGAGCCTTCCCGGCTGCCGGATTCAAGGATTTTTTTTAATTTTATAAAAAAAGGCATGCTGTATTGTATGACGCTTAAAATTGTTATCTACCTGATTAATTCAATATTTAAAAAAATTGAAGATTGAATTTAACCCACATTTTTTAATAGCTAACTCAAATAATTGCAAGAAAAAGTTGATATAAAAGCATTGTGGTGCTATACAATCGTGTTAATTTTGCCGTAACAGTTTATAGATTAACCAATGGTTAAGGAGCTTTGAAGGAATGGCGGCTGAACTCTGACCGGCAGCGTATGAATTACCGTAAAGGCCAAAAACCGATAAAACTTTTAGGAAATATCGAGCAATGAACTTAAAACAGCTTGACCCCGGGGAACGTAACCTGATCAAAGATCAGCTCACAAAACGGTATAACGCATTTAAATTAAAAGGAATACAACTTGACATGACACGGGGCAAACCCTGCCCTGAACAGCTCGACCTTTCGCTGGAGATGCTGAATTGCGTCTCCAGTAGTGAATATCAGACTGCAGCCGGAACCGACTGCCGCAACTACGGCGGGCTGGATGGGATACCCGAAGCCAAGGTCTTTTTTTCACAATACCTGGACGTGGAACCGGACGAGGTGATCATCGGCGGGAATTCCAGTCTGACCATGATGCATGACACCCTTACGCGGGCCATGCTTCACGGTGTAACCGAAGAAGGAACCCCTTGGGGGAAATTGCCTCAAATAAAATTCTTATGCCCGAGCCCGGGCTATGACCGTCACTTTTCCATTTGTGAATATTTGAATATCAAGATGCTTCCGATTGCCATGGCCGATACGGGGCCGGACATGGCTCAGGTCGAAAAACTTGTGGCCGAAGATGAGCAGATCAAGGGCATCTGGTGTGTTCCGATGTACAGCAACCCGACCGGGACGGTCTATTCCGATGACGTCATCGACCGCCTTGCACGGATGCCCGCCATGGCCTCGGACTTTAGGGTTTTCTGGGACAATGCCTATGCAGTGCATCATTTTTCAGACACGCATGAAAAATTGAAGAATATCCTGACAGCCTGTAAGGCGGCCGGAAATTCGGAAAGAGTGTTTGTTTTCGGGTCCACCTCAAAGATAAGTTTTGCCGGCAGCGGCATTGCAATAATGGCCGGTAGCCGGAAAAACGTGGCCTCTATAAAAAAACAGATGGCCTATCAAAGCATCGGACCGGATAAATTAAACCAGTTGCGTCATGTGAAATTTTTCAAGGATATGGCCGGCATCGAAAACCACATGAAAAAACATGCCGCCATTATAAAACCAAAATTTGATGCGGTTCAGGAGATACTGGAAAAAGAGCTGGCTGGAAAAGATATTGCGCAGTGGTCAAAACCCGGGGGAGGATGTTTTGTGAGCATCAACACCCTGGCCGGCTGCGCAAAAAAGGTGGTGAAAATGGCATCCGATGTCGGCGTCAAGCTGACTGCCGCCGGGGCTACATTCCCGTACCAGGCCGATCCTTTTGATCGGAATATTCGCATTGCCCCAACATTTTCGCCCTTGGAAGATATCAGGCAGGCAATGGAACTGGTATCTATCTGCATCCAGCTGGCCAGCCTTGAAAGCTTCTGACCCAAAAAACAAAAACCCCGCTTTATCCTGAAAGCGGGGCTTACCAGTAATTCGTGAGCAACATTACCTGCTCCCTCTCTTGGATGCTTTAAGCGGATTGATTTTTGCTTTCTTCCCAACGACAGTCGAAGAAACATGCGTTGCCAGATTGCAATTTCCGCTTTTCCATTTCAACGAAGGATCAGGGCAGGCACTGCAATACCAGCCGGAGGAACACTCCTCGCCGCGTTTGCAACCTTCACACTGCTCTACGATTACATGGCAAATCCCGCCATTATAGGAACATCCCTGAGCGGTCATAAAAGGACACTCTTTCCCATTTCGGATAGTTGTACAAATCATTTGAATCACCCCCTCTTATTTTTATTAAATCATACACATAAAAAAAAGGCCTGGAGTCTATCTCCCCGGCCCTGCCATGCAGGCTAAAAAATCAGACAAAATATAATTGCCGGGTAGGGGGTTGTCAACTATATTTTTTACATCCGGTCCATATCGGATTATTAAAAAATTAATTTATACCCAGACGGGTGAAAAAATTTTTGCCTGCGACAGCCTCTTCGGCAATTTTTATATTGCGGGAAAAGGCACTTGCTTTTTTTTTCAAAAACATCCAAGGTACTGTAAACAATAACCCTTTACAATTTACGGGTATCGGTTTACGGTTGAAAAAAACTGTAAACTATGAATTGACAGCCGTAAACGCTTACCAGGTATTGTCAGGCAATACCAATAATCAAATAACAAATACCATACAAATCACAAGGACTGAAATTCTAAATTTCAAAACAGGGAGAAATCAAAATGACAAACAACTCCAGACTATTGGCTATTGGAATTTATTTGAGAGCTGGTGCTTGTGATTTGTAATTTTCGGTTTATCCGGGCTGGGCTTTTATGATTCACCAAACACAACAACAGGAAAAATCTAAACGAATGATTCTGCAGCAGGCAATTGACGTCTTAAAAATAGAGGCGCGGGGCATTATGGGCCTGATTGATCGGCTTGATGGTAATTTCGTCAAAACAGTTGAACTCATATACAGGTCAAAGGGCCGTCTGATCATCTCCGGCATCGGGAAATCAGGCATAATCGGCCGCAAAATCGCAGCGACCCTGAACAGTACCGGTACAAGGTCTTTGTTCCTTCACCCGGTGGAGGCAATGCACGGGGATTTGGGTATGGTCTGCAGTGAAGATATCTTAATCGCCCTCTCAAACAGCGGTGAAACGGATGAGCTCAATCTCTTGGTACCCAGTATCCGAAGTATCGGATGTACCATTATTGCATTTACCGGTGCAAAAGATTCCACCCTGGCCAGGCACAGCGACCTGATAATTGATGTAGGGGTTGCCAAAGAGGCCTGTCCCATGGGAATCGTTCCCACCGCCAGCACGACCGCCATGCTGGCCATGGGCGATGCGCTGGCCGTGGTGCTGATCAATAAAAAACATTTCAAATCAAGTGATTTTAAAAGATATCATCCCGGGGGTATTCTTGGACAGCGGTTGTCCATGAGTGTTAACGATATGATGCTCACCGGCAATGCCGTACCGGTTGTTCCTGAAAGCGCAACCATGCGGGAAGCCATTGCCGAGATTAATCGTATCGGACTGGGTGTTGTTTTAATCGTAAAATCCGGTAACCGTCTCGTCGGCATCATTACCGACGGTGACCTCAGGCGTTGTATTGCCGATGAAAAGCCCGTCGTTCAACTTGGGGTCGAAGAGGTCATGACCTCGAAGCCCCGAACTCTGGGGCTTGATGTGCCGGCGTACGATGCTTTGAATTTAATGGAAAAGTATGAAATTACCGTACTGCCCATCACGGATCGCGATGAAAGGGTTCAAGGAGTTCTACACTTGCATGACATACTGGGGAAAGGTGAATTTAAATTCAACGGTAATTGAAAAAAAATGTCTCGTTCGATACCGTGATAGTTGACGAATATAATGCTGCTTATAAGGGGATAACATGCCGGAAAATATAATTGACACTACTATTCCCGTACTCGGTGAATCAAAAATTTTGTCACCGATTTTAACATCGGGAAGATACACTCATTCCCAGTGTTTTGTCACGGACCGGCAGCAGGTACTGATAGATGTAAATCCGGATCACGTTAACCAGTTGCTTGATCAGGGGCGGGAAATTCCCGCCTTTGAGCTGGCCGGTGCCCGGGAGAAAATCTATTTTGATTCCAGCAAGTTGCGATGCGCCCTGGTCACCTGCGGAGGGCTGTGCCCGGGACTCAATGACATTATTCGCGCCATTGTCCTGGAACTCTCCTTTGGTTACGGAGTCCGCCATATTTATGGTATTCGCTACGGCCTTCAGGGCTTGATTCCAAAATTCGGTCATGATCTCATGGACCTTACCCCGGCAGCGGTGGCTGATATCCATAAAAGCGGCGGCTCTGTCCTGGGGTCCTCGCGGGGTCCTCAGCCCATCGAGGAAATCGTCGATAGCCTGGAAAGGTTGAGCCTGGGCACTCTTTTCCTGATCGGCGGCGGAGGGACCCTGATGGCGGCCAATAAGATTGCAGATGCCGTTATCAGACGAGGTTTAAAAATCAGCATTATCGGCATTCCCAAAACCATTGATAACGACATTCATCTGATTTCGCGGTCTTTTGGCTTTGATACGGCGGTGGACGTGGCCACGATGTCCATCCGGGGTGCCCATAATGAAGCCTTGGGATATCCCAACGGTATTGGTTTGATCAAACTGATGGGCCGGCATTCCGGGTTTATCGCCGCCACGGCAGCCCTGGCCCGGCAGGATGTCAATTTTGTTTTGATACCCGAGGTGGATTTTGATCTCAAAGGACCCGGCGGTTTTCTGGCTGCCCTGAAATCAAGGCTGGAACATAGAAAGCATGCGGTGATCGTTGTAGCGGAAGGTGCGGGGCAGAAATTTTTCAACAGCACTCACGCAATGCGGGATGATTCCGGCAATATTCGGCTGCAGGATATCGGACTGTTTCTTAAAAATGCAATAATTACCTATTTTCGGGATGAGGGTATCCCGGTTTCGCTCAAGTATATCGATCCCAGTTACATCCTCCGAAGCCTGCCGGCCAATGCCAATGATAATGTGTTCTGCAGTTTTCTGGGCCGGGATGCGGTTCACGCCGCCATGACCGGTAGAACGAAATTTATCATCGGCTACTGGAACGACCATTTTGTGCACGTTCCCATGGATGCTTCCGCCGGTAAATGCCGCCGGATTGATCCTTTCGGCAAACTATGGCTCAATGTCCTCGAAGCCACCGGCCAAGGCTCATTGATTCAGCCCGGGTCCTGAATTTTTTATTTTCCGGACGCCGGCATCCGGGAGATAACAGCGGCATGTTTTTCGGCGGCCCCGCTGTTGACCGCCATCTCCTTGCGGACAAGTGGCCCTGCTGAACAAGCGATATGTACCATAGATAAATTTGTCGAATCGTTGCTGTTTAATTTTTGCCGCCATCATCGATATCAATAAACCTGCGTCCCTTGATCGTTAAAAGAAAGGGCTCCCTGACAGCTTCTCCGCTTTGATCAAATGCCGTCAGACCGGTCACTCCGTTGAAACCGGAAATATTTAAAATCCGATCCCGCACGTCGCTTCTCAGGCATATCTGACAACGGCCAAGTGTCTCGAACACCATACGGGCCGTATCATAAGCAATCGCTTCGATAAAGCCCGGGCTGGTTTTAAATGCCTTTTGAAACGCTTGGCTGAATTGTTTGATATTTTTTGAATTACTATTTTTAAAAAAACCATCCACCACAACTGCAGATCCCTGGAGGAATTCTCCCGCTCTTTTAATCAAGTGTTTTGAGTGCCAGATGTTGGTACCCAGAAGATAAACGTCTTTAATATCGTAAAAAGCCAGTTGTGGAATTATGAGGCCGGCCGTATTCGGTGCATCGGGGATGAAAACCGCATCAAAATCAACGATCGCTAAGGGTTCCTCATCGACTTCTTCGCTGTTTGTGCTCTCGCCGGGAAACAGAGGCGGACCAAAATTAAAAGTGCCGTCCGGTGCCCGGACCGCCGTCATGTTCGTCAGGATTCCGGGATCATCCGCTTGGAAGTCCTCTTTTTCATATTGTTCCAATTCTTTTTTGAGCAGGTCCGACGGCTCATAATAAAGACCGGTCAGTTTTTTAATGGCATCTGCAAAATCAGTCTGGTGGGGATCATACGATTCAACGCCGACCACCTGCCCGCCATGGGCTATAACCTCATCCCAGAAAAGCTGCATGAAGGTCGATCCGTATTTTTCATTCGGGTAAAGAATGGCCACGTTGTTTATCTCCAGCCTGTCAAAAGCATGGGATGCCAGGGATTTTACCTGCATTTCAGATGTAAGAAAATTTCTGAAGACATAATCGCCGATTCCGGTAATCCGGTTTTTCTGGGAAAAAACGATAATGGGCACTTGGCTCAACTGGGCCTGGCCCGATGCTGCCTCGGCCATTGTCATGGGGCCGATTATGGCGGCTACGCCCTCTTTGGCCAGCTCTTTCACCGCCGCAACGGCCTTTTGCGGGTTTGATCCGCTGTCCTTGATTATAAGGTGCGGAAGAATGCTGTTTAAAGAATTGCCGGCAGTTGACATTGCCAGCTCTATTCCATGCAAAGCCCTTTTACCGTATGATTTATAGCGGCCTGTAAGCGGCAGCAGGCATCCCACGCGGTTGGGTTGATAACAGGATCGGCGTTTAATTTTCTCGATTAAAAGATCGGCATCGGCTGCATATTCGTGCTCTGGAAAACAGTCTACCAGTTCCGACAAAGCCGTCAGGGCAGTACCTTCCTTTTCCTCGGCAAGTCGATTAAGTCCCAGCTGATAGAGCAGGTATCCTCTCGCGGGAGCATCGTTTCCCAGCCGGTAGAGCAAAGATTGGATCGCTGTTGTTTCCAAATATTTTGCGGTTTTTTTAAGTTTGCCTGATAGGACCTGCCCGGCAGCTTCCCGGGCGGGTTCAAATGCTGCGGCATAATGATAAAAAGCCTCCACCGGCTCCTGCATGGCCGCATATGTATCGCCAAGCAGCACCTCCAGCTTTGTTTTTTGTTCCGGTAAAATAAGTTTTTCCCGGATAACCGCCGCCTTTTCAAGAGTATCGCCGTAGCGCCCCTCATTGTACAGGCAAGTCAGTATTTCGAGCAAAGCATCCAAGAAAAACAGACTGTTCGGATATTCCTCCGCCAGGTGGCGGTACGCCCGGCAGGCGTCTGCATCATTACCGGAAAGACGTCCTGCGGTCCCGATTTTCATCAATGCCGCATCATTATGCGGGCTGTCCGGGAACCGGGCCATAAAAACCATGTATGCTTCCAGTGCCCGGTCGTACTCTTTTGATTGAAACAGTTTTTCAGCCAGGGTCCAAAGCTCGCTTTCCGAGGTTGTATCTTCAGGAACCGGCGGTGCTACCGACGTTGGCATCGGTTTTTCCGCACAGGCCCCCACGAACAATAAAATACCGATCATTAATAGCCTGCCAAATAGATTCATAATGGTAAAATTTACCTTATAATGTCATAGCAAGCGATTGCCCGGGAAATTTTGCCAAACGCCTGCTTCAATGTTTTGTGCCGGTCTTTGAGTGCCCTTTTACGTAGGCATCTCAAATATTTTTGAGAGTTCATCTTCATCGATGATTTTATAAAAAAGCTTCCATTAATCGTTAACGCGCCGGGCCATTGAACCGTTATGTTATATTCAGCATCAATAATAGTCCATACAATATTTTTCAAATCGTAAAAAAATAAAAACACATTGCCGGCCGGTTTTCAACTCGATCATACATCCCGATTTGTAAAAAAGTTAAAATTTGTGAATGAAGGATGCCGATAATTTGATTTAGCCCCCTCAAATGCATCTAAAATTATTGACAAACGCTGTAACTGGTATAGATATTAAGAATCTGTTCAAAAACCATCAAAACCGGAGGGAGAAATGATGAAGAAAAACATAGCACCTTTAGATTTTGCAAAAGCACTTGAAACCGGTCGTCCGCCCAATGTGGTAAAGCTTTTTCCGAATTCAAAAGCACTTCTTGTCAGTGGTAAATTTATTGACCGCGCCATGCAGGCCAAGGGTCAGGCCATTGCCATGGCGGCCAATGGCCGAAATATTTTTGTCATCCGCGGTGCACTTAAGGCCGCCCAAAAGGCAAATGCCTGCATCATGATCGAAATTGCCCGTTCGGAAGGTGGCGCAGCAGCCTATTGTGCCGTTAATTACTGGAATATTGCCCGACAGGTGGATGCGCTCTGCAACGAGATGGGTATTACGATCCCCGTTGCGATTCATGCGGACCATTACGGCATCAAAAAAGAGGACGATATAGACGGCGCCAAAATTGAAATACCGACTATTTTCGAAGCCGGATTAACCTCCATTGCCATTGATGCGTCCCATCTTCCCGATGCCCGGAATCTTGCGGCGAATATCGCTCTTAACCCCTTTATACCCAAATGGGCGGGTCTTGAAACGGAAGTCGGTGAAATAAAAGGCAAGAGCGGCCTCTCCACCGTTGATGAAGCCCTGTTTTTGATTCAGGGTCTGAATGCCCATGACATTTTCCCGGACTGGATCGCCTTAAACAACGGAACCACCCACGGCATCGAAGCCAGCGATCAGGGGATTCAGATCGAGTTGACCGCCGATATTCACGAGGCCCTGGCAAAGTACAATATTTCCGGAGCCCAGCACGGTACATCCGGTAACAACTCGGATCGCCTGAGAGCCATTGCAGCCACAACCAAAACCACCAAAGCCAACGTTGCCACAGCCTTGCAGATGATTTCCTGGGGGCTTCAGGTGAATGATTACGGCAATGCCATACTCGATGACAAGGGAGGGTTTATCAAGGTCAAAGGCGAGGGGATGACCGAAGCCATATGGGCACAGATGCTTGCCGAAGCCGATGCAAAGGGGTTGAAAGGCGGAAACTTTAAAAAATTGAACCTGCCCTTTGAAAACAGGCTGCTTGGGCAACCTGAGGAAATAAGGGATAGAATGGTTACAAGAGTCGAAGACTTTGTATATAACATGCTCACCAGGGTCTTCAATGCCGGGGACACCGCCCCCCTGGCCATCGAGGCGATTCTTGCTGCCGGTTCCTATGACGCCGGAGCCAAAACAGGGAGAATTGAAGACCCGGCCCAATGGACGCCTGAAAAATATATCGTACGGGCTGGTGCCATAAACAGCGACAAGGGGGAAGACGGCGATTTTGACGATTAAGCCGGTGGTATGTTGCAGTTACTTGCTGAAGATACGCTGTTTTTAAAAAACAGGTGATAACAATTCGTGCCCGGTCGATAGCTCAGGAGTTGCGGCCGGGCACGAGTTTTAAACTATGTCGCAAATAAATCACAGCAATTCGTAAACCGCTGACGATAAATTTTGAGTTATTAGGAGATACGCAACTTTATTTCATGCATATTCCTTCATATCAAATTCGAAATGTTTTAAACACCTACCGGAAGCATCTCTGCGAAGGCGCTATTGAACAACACAAGGCCGGGTTTGCAAACGCCCATGGCCAAAACATCAAAAAAGCGGCCCGTGGCAGGCGCCAGGCCATTATTAAAATGGTAGGCACTGATGTTTTTGATAAAATAAACCAATTTTGCACCAGGCTCAATGCAGACGGAAAAACGGATCTGCAGGTGCAGATGGCATCTAAAAAACCGGTTGAATTAAAACATGACCGGAAAAAGCGGTTTGCCTTCAACGTGATCGATGAAAACAATGAAAAATCATGTCATTCGATATCGGTTGAAGACACGGATTTTTTTCTAAAAGGCCCGGAGATGGGAAAAGATGAATAACAAACAAAGCACAATGACTAAGGGCCTAAATCCGCTACTTCTCGTTTGGCTTCATCCCAGAGGTGGTCCATCTCCCCGCGGGAAGCGGCATCCATATTGCTTCCCTTTTTTTGTAAAACTGCTTCCATATAATTAAATCTTTTTTTGAACTTTCCGATGGCATCATTCAAAGATGTTTCCGGGTGAATATGCGCAAAACGGGCCATATTGGTTAACGTAAACAGCAGATCGCCAAATTCCATGGACATGTCCCGGTGATCATCTTTGTTCGGGGAATCGGTTTTTGCATGGGCTCGCAGGGCCTCTTTGAATTCAGCCCACTCCTCTTCAACCTTGTCCATCACCCCCTGGATGTCATTCCAGTCAAAGCCGGTGCGGGCGGCCCTTTCGGAAATCCTGTAGGCTTTCATCAAAGCCGGAAGTTTGTTCGGCACGGAATCAAGCAAGGAAGTTTTACCGTTATGATTATTTTCCATTGCTTTGATCTGGTGCCATCTCTGCCTGACCTGTTCACTGGTTTCAAGTTTTTCGTTTTCATACACATGCGGATGCCGCCGGATCATTTTTTCAATATTGGTGGTCACGATATCCTGAACACTGAAATCTCCCGCCTCCGCAAACAATCCAGCCATAAACACAATCTGAAAAAGGACATCTCCAAGCTCTTCGCAGACAGCGTCCGGGTTGCCGGAGGCAACGGCGTCGACAAGTTCGTACATCTCTTCAATCAGGTAAACCGACAATGTTGCAGGGGTCTGCTTTTTGTCCCAGGGACACCCGCCCTTGCCCCTCAATGTCTCAACGATTTCAAGCAGGTCATACATGCCGGCAGGCCGTTTTTCTGAAAAGCCATTTTTTATTTGTGGTTTTTCCAAAGTTTTTTTAATTCCTTTATTTTAGCGGAAAAATCCTGCCTCATATTGTGAGAAACAACGTTGACCATTTTTTCAGATACCTGTGCCACATACGGCGACAGCATGGAATCTCTGATAATAGGGGCTCCCTTGGGCAGAAAAGCGGTGAGTAATATGAAAATGACACAAACAATCAACCCGCCCCTTATGAGGCCGAGCAAAGCACCGCAGATGCGGTCAAACCATCCCAGAAAAGAGATGTTTAGAATATATTTGATAATGACGCCTACAATACTGATCACCAGAAAGATGCCTACAAAAATAATTAAAAAACTCAATATATTGAGATAGGTGGTATCGGATATCCACCGGGCCAGCAGTTTTCCCAGATCGCCGTAATAGGTATAGGCGGCATAAAATCCGCCCAGTACGCCGACGATGGAAGAGATTTCTTTGATCAGACCCCTGAAAACGCCTCTGACCAGACAATAGCCCGTGATAATAATAACTGCGATATCAAAAAAATTCATATTATACCTTCGGTGATGGATCTATCGTAATGATCAAAAAAGCAACATCAGGTAACCTTCATGACCAATTAAAAGCAGTTTATACTTTGTTGATTTTGCATTTTGGCGGTGAAATTGGAAACTTGAAATTGGGGAAAGCAGAAATATGCAAATGAGGTATCTAGTTTTCAATGTCAAATTTCGGGCCAATAGAGGCTTTTTAAAAAAAGTGTAAACCGGTAAATGAAGTATGCCGGTTCTCGCATGCTTTTTTATACGATTACGAAATTATGATGAAAAAACATTATGCTAAATATAATAAACCGTATCGGGCACTTAAACTAACAAAGCCTATTTTACCAGTCAAGGCATTTTATTCACTTCCCTGTAAAATCAAATTGCAGTTTGCAATCGATTGAAAATTTTTATATCGTTTTGGTTGGATCAAAACGTTCTTGACTTAAATGATATCAATCGTATATTGACACTCATGCCTTTCAGCGAGAAGAGATCCTTTTTTTGTAAAAACCGGGGCGATGCTGATGGAATATAGCATCCAGGGCATAGGGGTATTATCAACAAATGGTTTTTTATTGCGACTGAAGCGACACAGTGGCCTTTAAGTATTTGAAAAAATAATAAATTAGTGCAGCGTGAGCCATGAAACAGGCCACGGAATTAAGTTTTATATCCGCATTTCGTCCAATATCAATGGATAATTATTCTAAAAATAATCAAATAAAAATAACCTTTGCCGATATTGGGCTGGCTCGGCAGCTTTTCGGTGAACATAACGGAAACCTGCAAAAAATCGCAGGGGCTCTCGGTATTGAAATCCATGCCCGCGGCAATACGGTTATCGTTTCCGGAGACGGCATTCAGGCGGCCCTGGCCCAAAATATTCTCAAACAGCTCTACGGCCTCCTGAAAAGCGGCTACCCTCTTTACCCCAACGACATAGACTATGCGGTAAAGGCACTGAGCGGCAATGATCAGGTCAACCTTAAAGATCTTTTTCTGGACAAGATTTTCATCACATCTAAAAGGCAGGCCATAACGCCCAAAAATCCTGCCCAGAAAAACTATATCGACGCGATTCGAATGTTTGATATTGTTTTCAGTATCGGTCCCGCCGGGACCGGGAAAACATACCTGGCCATGGCCATGGCGGTTTCAGCGCTTGCCAAAGGCCTTGTCAGCCGTATTGTCTTAACCCGACCGGCTGTGGAAGCCGGAGAATCGCTGGGATTTTTACCGGGCGACCTTACGGAAAAAGTCGATCCCTACCTGCGACCGCTTTACGACGCGCTGCACGATATGATGAAATTTGAAAAAGTCGCCGACCTGATGCAAAAAAGGATTATCGAAGTTGCCCCTATCGCATTCATGCGCGGGCGGACCCTGAACGATTCCTTTATCATTCTGGATGAAGCGCAAAATACAACCTCTGAACAGATGAAAATGTTCCTTACCCGAATCGGGTTTAATTCCAAGGCGGTGATCACGGGTGATATCACACAGGTGGATATCCCTATCGAGAAAACTTCCGGTTTGATCGAAGCCAAAAATATTCTGCAGGATATAGACGGCATAAAATTTGTCTTTTTTTCTAAAACCGATGTCGTAAGGCATCGACTGGTTCAGCAAATCATCAAGGCATATGAAGATCTGGGAAATCAAAAAGATCGCTGACGCGCTAAAAGACAAGCGATCCGTCTTGATTTCAATTGCTTAAATCAGCTTGTAAAACCAATGCCGAATAATTGCTTAACATCAGATAAATCATACTTATGGAAAAACACAAACACGCTTTCAACGACTTTATCATCTCGGGCAATACGGTTCGCTGGAGCATTTTAGTCCTTGTCACCATCATTTTCACCATTATTTTTTATCCGAATCTGGCGACAAAACAGCACTCCTATCAACTGGGTGATGTTGTTGAACGGGACATTAAGGCCCCGAAAGACTTTTTGGTCCAGGATGACATGGCCACCGAAGAAAGCCGCAAGCGGGCCGTGGAAAACGTTTTGACGATTTATGATCACAATACGGCGCTGCTCTCTAAATTGACCCAAAAGATACAGTCCGCCTTTGGTATTGTTCAGCAAATTATGAATACTGAAAATCAGGCGCCATTGCAAAACCAGCTCCATCGTCCCGGTCCGGACAGCGAACGGGTTACTGAACACCCGGTTCCAAAAGTTTCAGTGCAGGATAGGGTCCGGCAGAAAAAGGCCGAATTTGAAGAAAAAATTGATATCAGTGTCAGTAAAGAAGCCTACCGGATTCTTGAAAACAATCAATTTTCGGCTGAAATTCCGGCCTTAATTGTTCAAATTTTGACCGCTATTCTGGATAATGGCGTGGTTGCCAACAAAAAGATTTTGATGACGGAATCCGATAAAGGTATCACCCTGAGGGACCTTTCCAGCAAAACCGAAACCGCCGTTTTCAACTTGAAGCAGTTTTACAGCCTGGACCAATCCAAGGCCATGGTCAGAATTATCGGCCAACCCCTGCTCAAGGAAATGCATTACACGTTGCTGAACCTTATCGTTGATTTTTCCCAACGCCTCATACAGCCCAATATCACATTAAATCAAAGCGACACCAAGGAACGGAAAGAAAAGGCGGCCGGGGCGATACTTCCCATCCTCTATAAAATCAAGGCCGGAGAGATGCTTCTGCGTGAAGGGGAGCGGGTAACCCAGATCCATCTGCTCAAACTGAAAAATATGCAGACCCAGACCAGTGATGATCAGGCGATCGCCAACGGCCTGGGGGTAGCCCTCCTTGTTTTCTGTCTTCTGCTTATAACCTATCTTTCATGTATTCATAACCATCTCGGGGTCGCTCGCAGTTACAACAAAAGCGTCCTGTTTCTGGCCAGTGTTCTGATAATTTTTCTTATTATCGTCAAAGTGTCGGCCATACTGTCGCAAACTATGGCTCTCAGTGCATCCTATGCCTTTTCAGTTGCTTCCATGACAGGGGCTATTCCCGTAGCCGCAGGTGCAATGACCATCTGCCTTTTTATGGGATTTCAAATTGCGGTTCCGTTTGCTTTTATTTTATCCGCCCTCTCGGCAATTCTGTTTCAAAATCACTTTGGAATATTCATCTATTTTTTTCTTAGCAGCCTCATGGGGGCATTTTGGACTCAGAACTGCCGGGAACGCAAAAATTTGATCAAGGCGGGGGTGAAACTTGGTTGCCTTAATCTGATTCTGGCGTCGGTTATCAATCTTTATATGGGAGAGTTTGCCGGGATTAAGCTGCTCTGGGACTGGGCTTTTGCCATGTTGGGGGGCATCAGTGCAGGAATTGTGTGCCTGGGGATAACCCCGCTTTTTGAAATTGCATTTCGGTATACCACGGACATCACATTGCTTGAACTTGCCAATCTTGATCAGCCGATTCTCAAACGGCTCATGCTGGAGGCTCCCGGGACCTATCATCATTCAATCCTTGTGGGGACGATGGTTGAAGCAGCAGCCTCGGAAATCGGAGCCAACCCGCTGCTTGCAAAAGTATGCGCTTATTACCACGATATCGGCAAACTCAAGAATCCGCTTTATTTTATTGAAAACCAGTTAAGTGGTAAAAACCGGCATGATAAACTGGCCCCGTCCATGTCGAGCCTTATCCTTATTGCCCATGTGAAAAACGGGGTTGAGATCGCCAAAAAAAATAAACTCGGCGAACGTATCATCGACACCATAAGACAGCATCATGGAACAAGTCTTATCAGTTATTTTTATGAAAAAGCCAAGCAGTTGAAAGGTGAGGATAATGTAAATATAGAGAACTATCGATACCCCGGACCCAAACCGCAAACCCGCGAGGCCGGGCTTGTGATGCTGGCGGATGTGGTTGAAGCAGCCTCCAGAACCCTGGAAAATCCAACGCCTTCAAGAATCCAGGGGCTGGTTCAGAGGATGATAAACAAAATTTTCTCCGACGGGCAGTTGGATGAATGTGAATTAACATTAAAAGATCTGCATAAAATTGCCCGAAGCTATTATAAAATGTTAAGCGGCATATACCATCATCGTATAGAATATGTCGACAGTAGTACCAGGGGCAATGGGAAAGGTAAAAATGGGCATTCTGATCAACAACAAACAAAACCGGCACAAAATAGTAACGAAAAAAATAAAGCCGATGATCCAGGCCATCTTAGACGCCTTGGACTTTCCTGATGGGGAACTTTCCATTCTAATTGTAGATGATCTTGAAATCCAAAAATTAAACAGAAGATATCTCAACCGCGAAGGGCCGACAAACGTCATCGCATTTCCCATGCAAGAGGGTGATTTTTCACACATTTCGCCACAACTACTCGGTGATGTGGTCGTTTCAATGGACACTGCATGGAAAGAGGCGGAGACAGGCGGTATCCATGTCGATGAACGTCTGCTTGAGCTTCTGGTACATGGTATTCTTCATCTTGTGGGCTATGATCATGAACTTTCGGAAGCTGAAGCCCTTCGGATGGAAACCAAAAGCCATGAGCTTTTGGCCCTGGTTAAAAACGTTGTCTGACCGCAAATGTGACGGCGATAACTGTAAACTGTTATCCAATGAGGAATTTTAGATGGCTGGATTAATTGTAAGTATAGACAGGATAGCCGCCCTGCGGCAAATTGGTAAAGCGGCAAATCCGGACCCCGTTGCGGCTGCCGTCCTGATCGAAACCGCCGGGGCTGAAGGTGTTGCAGTCCATCTGTGGGAAGATCGGCGACATATTCAGGATCGTGATGTCCGGATACTCAGGCAGATTGTTCAATCCATGTTTATTCTGGAAATCGCACCGATCTCCGAAATGGCGGGTATCGCTCTTGACCTTAAACCCGACCGTATTGTCCTGGTGCCGGAAAAATATGAAGAAAGCACACCCGCCGGCGGGCTTGATTTGATTGTGCATAAGGATTCAGTTGCTGAGACCATTACCACCTTTCAAAATAACGGCCTGTCTGCGGGCGTTTTGATTGATCCTGACCCGGAACAGATCAGGATAGCTCACCTGATTAACGCCAACCAGGTGACCCTTCATTTAAAAACTTTTCGTGACGCAAAAACAGCCATAAAAAAGCAGCGGGCTTTTGACGAAACCGTTGATGCCATCAAGCTTTCCCACAGGCTTAACCTGCAGGTAACCGTGTGCAGCGGGCTGGATTATCACACGATCGGGGCTTTTAGCAAGCTGCCGGAGATAGATGAATTTGTCGTAGGACACGGCATCGTGGCCCGTGCCCTGCTTACCGGGCTTGACAAGGCGGTTCGGGATATGCTGGACCTGATCAAATCTCTGTAGTGTATTGAGAGATGAGTGTTTTTTTGAAAACCCGAGTAATTATGAATTTAGAAAATAATGTCTTACAATATCAAGTTGTATCCAATTCACCCAAACAGACCCGGGCCCTGGGTAGAAAAATCGGTCAACTGATTTCCAACGGCAGCGTTCTGGCACTTCGCGGCGACCTTGGAAGCGGTAAAACCGTTTTTGTCCAGGGCCTGGCCGAAGGGCTGGATGTGCCGGACACCTGCTATGTTACAAGTCCGACCTATACTCTGATAAATGAATATCCCGGGCGTTTGCCGCTTTTTCATGTTGATCTATATCGATTAAACGAACCACTTGACATGGAAGAGATCGGATTGTATGACATCCTTCGTGAAAAAAATGTTACCGCCATCGAATGGGCCGAAAGGCTGGAAGGTGATCTGCCTCGTGAATATTTATCTCTCGAATTTAACATAATAAGCGATAAATCACGTAAAATCAACATTCTGGCCCATGGCGCAGACGCGGGAAGCATATTGGAAAAAATGTGATCGTTTACAGCTTAAAACTATAAACTCGAAAATAGAAATTTGAGATTTGGGGAGATAAAACGAGTTTGTGAAATAGTTAATAAGCCCGGCCCGAAATTGAATGTGTTCATCAACAGCACAAAAGCATGAGGGCTGAATTTCTAATTTCCAGGGGACAAATATGAGTCTGATTGTTCAAAAATTCGGCGGCACTTCGGTGGCTGATATTGAGCGGATAAAAAATGTTGCCGGACGGGTGGCAGCCGTTGTTGATCAGGGCAATGATGTCGTGGTCATCCTCTCCGCCATGGCCGGCGTCACCGATAACCTTATCAAGCTTGCCGGTCAGGCGTCTTCCTCTCCCAGCAAACGGGAACTGGACGTCCTGCTGGCTACGGGTGAGCAGACCACCGCGGCCCTGCTGGCAATGATGCTTCGGGACATGCACTACCCTGCCCAATCTCTTCTCGGGTACCAGGCAGAGGTGGTTACCGATTGTGTTTTCGGAAACGCCCGGATACTTGGTATTGGTACCAACCGCATCAAGAATATGGTGGCGGAAAAAAATATAGCGGTTGTGGCGGGTTTCCAGGGTTGTGATCCCGACGGCAATATTACAACACTTGGACGCGGCGGTTCCGATACTTCGGCCGTTGCCATTGCATCTGCACTAGATGCCGATGTTTGCGAGATCTATACCGATGTCGACGGAATTTATACAACCGATCCGAACATATGCGCCAGGGCCGGAAAAATTGATAAAATATGTTATGAAGAGATGCTTGAAATGGCAAGCCTGGGCGCCAAAGTCCTCCAAATTCGCTCGGTTGAAGTGGCAAAAAAATACAAAGTCCCGATACATGTCAGGTCATCTTTCAGCAAGGAGGAAGGAACCATGGTTGTCAGTGAAGATTCCGGAATGGAGCGACTGGTCGTTTCCGGCATAACCTGCAATAAAAACGAAGCCCGTATCACTCTCCGGAAAGTTCCGGACCGGCCGGGAATCGCCGCTGCCGTTTTTACCCCGATTGCAGACGCAGGCATTCAGGTCGATATGATCGTTCAAAATACGCGTTCGAACGGACAAAATGACCTGACCTTCACCGTTCCGGTTGAAAATTATGACATGGCTTTGGAAATTGGAAATAAGGTTGCCGCGGAAGTAGGGGCCGAGGAGGTTCTGGGAGACAAAAATATTGCCAAGGTATCGGTGGTCGGGGTCGGAATGAAGAATCATTCCGGGGTAGCTGCAAAAATGTTCGGAACCCTGGCAGCGGAAAGTATCAACATCCGGTTGATCACGACGTCCGAAATCAGAATTTCCTGCGTGGTTACGGAAAAATATGCCGAACTGGCCGTCCGGGCACTGCATACGGCTTTTGGCCTGGACAAAGAGTAGGTCGGGGTTCCCCATGAAACGCTTTAAACAGGACCAGTTGCTGTTTGTCCTGGTACTTGGTGTCTGTATCCTGTTTTTTATTTGGAGCCGGTATTAACCCGGATAAGCCGCACCCTCAATCTCCCGGGCGATTTTTCCGGCAGCCCGGCAGGGATTGTCGGCATCCCGGATAGGTCTCCCGATCACAAGATAGTCGGACCCGTTTTGAACCGCCTGGGCCGGTGTTGTAATTCTGCGCTGGTCATCCCGGTCGGTAACTGTACTGATCGGCCGGATGCCGGGTGTTACCGCTAAAAATTTTTTACCCAGATGCTGCTTGATCGTTTTAACTTCAAGGCCCGAACAGATGACGCCTGTGCAACCGGCGGATTTGGCCATAGCCGCCCTTTTTAGCACCAGAGCGGAAAGGGAATCGGAAAATTCCTGCCGGAACCCGGCCCTGCGGATGTCGTCGCTGCCCACGCTGGTTAAAACCGTTACCCCCAGAACACCGACCCTGCCGCGGCTGCCCTCGACGGCCGCTTCCAGCATGCCGGCGTTTTCACCGCAATGTACCGTGGCCAGATCAACGTCGAGATCGGCAATGCTTTCCATGGCCCGGGATACGGTGACCGGGATGTCGTGCAGTTTCAGGTCCAGGAAAATTCCGGCACTGCCGTTATCCCGGATCAACCGGATTAATTCCGGGCCGGATCGAATAAAAAGCTCCAGGCCCACTTTGAACATCCCCACATAATCAGCCAGTAGCCCGATGTAGCGCCTGGCCTGATCCACCGAAGGAACATCCAGTGGGAAAATGATGTAGTCACGGCCTTTTTTATTTTTTATCTCCGGTATCCTGTCCATAGTGTTCCTCTATCCAGGTCATATATTCCCCGCTTTTGATCCTTGCCGCCCATTCCTGGTTATCCAGATACCATTGAATGGTCTTTCTTATTCCACTGGTAAATGATTCTATCGGAACCCATCCCAGTTCCTTTTTGATCTTGCTGCAATCGATGGCATACCGCAGATCGTGTCCCGGACGATCCTTTACAAATGTAATCAGCTTCCTGCGCGATCCGATACCGGTATCAGGGGTGATCTCGTCCAAACAATCGCAAATGATTTTTACCACATCAATATTGAATTTTTCGCATTGGCCGCCGATATTATAGGTTTCTCCCCGGGTTCCCCTGCACATGACCTGCCATATGGCCCTGCAGTGATCCATGACGTAGAGCCAGTCCCGTACATTGCGGCCGTCACCGTACACAGGTAGAGCCTTTCCTTCGAGGGCATTGAATGTCACAAGGGGAATCAGTTTTTCAGGAAACTGGTAGGGGCCGTAATTATTGGAACAGTTTGAAATGGTTACCGGGAGGCCGTAGGTCCGGCTGTAAGCTTTTACAAGATGATCCGAAGCGGCTTTGGACGCCGAGTAAGGACTGCTGGGGTCATAGGCGGTATGCTCCGTGAAAAATCCCTCTTCCCCGAGGCTGCCGTAAACTTCATCCGTGCTGACATGGTGAAAAAGCTCCATTCTGTTCTGATTTTCCCGGGCCAGCTCCAGCAGATTAAACGTTCCTGTGATGTTGGTCTGGATAAAGGCATCGGGCGTCACGATGGATCTGTCCACATGTGATTCGGCAGCAAAATGACATATCGTATCAATTTCGTAGGTCTGAAAAATTTCATCCAGTATTGCCGGCTCACAGATGTCCGCTTTGATAAAAACATACCGATCTGAAAAATTTTCTCCTATGCCGGCAAGATTTTCAATATTACCGGCATACGTCAGATTATCCAGATTGATGATTTTTCCTGAAAAATCAGATTTTTCCAGCAAAAATCGGATAAAGTTGGATCCGATAAATCCGCAGCCGCCCGTAACCAGCATATTCTTCATATTTTTCTTCCTGTTGTTTGATGATTGGTCACTTAATATTCAATTTGGTTCCGGTTTATCCGGATTAGGTGCGCACAAAATAACAAAAAGGTTATCGTTTCATTATCGCCGCAATGATCCGGTCGCCCATGGCGGCTGTCCCGACGGTATCCTCCCCTTTGTGGGCAATATCGGATGTCCGTACCCCGGCCTCCAGTACCCGGGCAACGGCATTTTCAATGCCCTGGGCCGCGGCTTCATGCTGCAGGCTGTATCTGAACATCATGGCGGCCGACAAAATTTGGGCAATCGGATTGGCAATCTTTTTTCCGGCAATATCGGGAGCCGAGCCGCCGGCCGGTTCATAGAGCCCGAAGTCGGTTTCATTAATGCTTGCAGAAGCCAGAAGCCCCATGGAACCGGTAATCATGGCACATTCATCTGAAATGATATCGCCGAACATGTTGCCGCATAAAAGCACGTCAAATTGATGCGGATTTTTGACAAGCTGCATGGTGGCGTTGTCCACGTAAATGTGATTCAATTCCACATCCGCATAGTCCCGGGCCACTTCATTGACAACTTCCCGCCATAGCACCATGCTGGTTAAGACGTTGGCCTTGTCAACGGACGTTACCTTGTTGCGCCTTTTTCGGGCCGCAGAAAAGGCCACCCTGGCAATCCGCTCGATTTCACCGCGAGTGTAAACCATGGTATCAAATGCCTTTTCCTCAAGTCCCTGTCCCTCTCTTCCCTTGGGCCCGCCGAAATAGATACCACCGGTGAGTTCCCTGATACAGAGAATGTTAAAGCCACGGCCCACAATATCGGACCGAAGCGGACTGGCAGCTGCCAGGGCCGGGAAGATGGCGGCGGGCCGCAGGTTGCAGAAAAGTTTAAAATGGCGGCGCAGGGGTAAAAGCGCCGCTCTTTCAGGTTGCTGGTCCGGCGGAAGATTTTCCCACCTGGGGCCGCCCACCGAACCAAAAAGAACGGCATCCGCCCAGCGGCAGATTTCCAGGGTTGCATCCGGCAGGGCATGCCCGTGTTTATCGATGGCAACACCGCCGACATCCCCGTATTGATACTGGAGTTTAAATGAATATTTTTCCTGTACGGCGTCCATCACTCTGACTGCCGCCTGCATCACTTCAGGTCCGATCCCGTCCCCCGGGAGAATGGCAATTTTTTTCATAGTTAAAAATCTTCTATATCGTTACATTTGTTTTTTAAGGATAAATACGAAATATAACATCACAATAATTCGCGAAGCATCATCCATAAGCGGATCGATTCATATTTCGCAGCTTCATGGCCATACAAATATTTAAGAATAAATAACATGAGTCGAAAGGGATTTTCAAGAGGCTTCTTTTTTATTCCCGGGGTACCTGCATATGAAAATACATATGGGCGGAATTTTAGTAGAGGCCAATAAAAGTATTCGGTAATCCGTCCTGTACTGAATGACAGTAGCTTGCAAAAAAGTCCACATACGGATACAAAGGGAAACGATGATCGTAAATTTTTTTTAAAAAATGCATATGAATTTTACTGATTTAAAACAAAAATGGGATCTTATCGTTATCGGGGGCGGAATTACAGGGGCTGGAATCCTTCGTGAGGCCGTTCGCATGGGACTGGACACTCTGCTGCTGGAACAAAATGATTTCACATGGGGGACCTCAAGCCGTTCTTCCAAACTGGTCCACGGCGGGCTGCGTTATCTTGAACAGGGGCGGTTGCTGCTTACCCGGGCGTCCGTCATTGAACGCGAACACCTGCTGCGGGAAGCGCCGGGCCTGGTCGAACCGCTGGAATTTCTGCTACCTGTTTTTTACAATCGGAAACCAGGCAGACTGGTATTGGAAATCGGCCTTGGCCTGTATGATCTGATCGCCCTGAAACGTGGTCATAAATATTATCAAAAAGACGAGTTTTCGCGCCTTGCCCCCGGGGTCAGACGTATCGGTCTGCTTGGCGGATTCAGCTTTTACGACGCGCAGGTCGATGACTGCCGCCTGGTTTTACGTCTGCTCGGCGAGGCGGTTGCCGCCGGTGGGACTGCCCTGAACTATACCAGGGCAAGTGCAATACTGCGTGACAACAGCGGCAATGTCGCTGGTGTAAAAATTCAAAATGTGGAAAACGGTACCACGTGCGAATTGACCGCCCGGGCCGTAATCAACGCCACCGGCGTCTGGGCCGATCGTTTGCATCCTTCTCCTAAAAAGAAGCTGCATTTGCGACCCTTGCGCGGCAGTCATCTTGTCTTTCCAAAGACTGTCCTGCCGCTTACCCGCGGCATCAGTTTTACCCATCCCGCAGACCACCGCAGTGTTTTTGCCGTTCCCTGGGAAAATGTAATCCTGGTGGGTACGACAGATATTGATCATGATCAGGACCTTTCTGCCGAACCGGCTATCACCACCAAAGAGGCAACGTATCTCCTGGAAGGCCTTCGCTTTATTTTTTCAGCCCCTGCAGCAATATCCGTGAAAGACTGCATCGCCACCTTTGCGGGTGTCAGATCGGTGCTAAGTCGTGGGAAAAAGTCTGCCTCCGAAGAATCCCGTGAGCATTTCGTGTGGAAGGACAGGGGGCTTGTTACCGTTGCCGGAGGAAAGCTTACCACTTTTCGCAGGCTGGCCTGGGACGCGCTGAAAACCGCCCGTCCGTTTCTGCCCGAATTGCCGGAAGATCGAGTGCGCATGCCGGCCTTTTCACTGGTTCCCTGTGCGCCGCTTGAAGACCGCGGTCTGTCAGCACAGACATGGCGACGGCTTTTTGGCCGCTACGGCAATTGTGCCGCCGAGATGGTGCGGGAGGCGGCACCAGATGATCTCGAAACCATTGGTGATACCGCCATTCTCTGGGCCGAACTGCCGTTTCTGGCAAAACACGAGTGGGTACACCATCTTTCCGATCTGCTGTTGAGAAGGGTGCGTCTCGGGTTGTTGACACCCTGCGGCGGAAGGCCATATTTAAAGAGGATTCAAACATTGTGTGAACCGGCTTTGTCCTGGGGCTCGGAGCGCTGGGACGCGGAGATTCAATCCTATCTTGACCTGTGGCAGCGGGTTCATAAAATGCCGACCGGCCCTATACGGTGACCTTAAAACCGACAGGAGAGTCCTATCATGTCGAAAAACAGTGATTTTCAACCGCGCTGGACCAGTGATCCTCCTCCGGCCGGAAGCTATCGCAGCATTTTTAAATGGGGTGATCCGGCTGTATTCAAGCATCCCAACAAGAGGCTTTACCGGTTTATAAAAGATAAGTTTCACCTGACCGATGCGAATTTTGTAAAAAAAAACAATTCCGGGAATATGCCGGTGGGAAATGTACCGCCGAGCGGCATGACCCGGGAGCAGATAGAGGCACTTATCGCCATCGTGGGGCCTGAAAACGTGATGTCCGATGATTATTCCCGGGTGAAATACGCCAGCGGTAAAACCATGGAAGAGGCCCTTTGTCTGAGAAAGGGAATCAACGACGCATTTGCCGATCTGGTGGTTCACCCCCGCACCAGGGAAGATGTCCGGCGGATTGTTACGTTCTGCACTGCTCGGAAATTGCCCCTGTATGTCTTTGGCGGCGGCAGTTCTGTGAATTTCGGATTCAGGAATACAAAGGGAGGGGTTACCCTGGTGATGAACACACATATGCACCGGGTGCTGGCCTTTTCCGAAAAAAATCAGACCATTACCGTGGAACCCGGTATCATGGGACCTGTTTATGAAAAAAATCTTAATCAGGCCCCGGAAAAATTCAATGCCGCCACACGATATACCGGTGGTCATTTCCCCCAGTCTTTTGAATACTCCACCGTGGGCGGCTGGATTGCAGCGCTGGGTTCGGGGCAGGAATCTTCCTGTTATGGTGACATGTATGATATTGTCTTGAGCCAGGAATATGTCACCCCTGCCGGTATTTTTAAAACCCTCGACTTTCCGGGTACGGCTACGGGACCCCGGGTAAATGATATCATGAAAGGCAGTGAAGGTGCCTTTGGCGTCATGGTGGCCGCTACGCTTAAAATTTTCCGGCATATGCCGGAAAATCGGCAGCAGTTCGCCTTTGTTTTTCCTGACTGGGAAAAAACGGTGGCGGCGGCCCGTGAAATCTGTCAGAGCCGCTTTGGCATGCCATCGGTTTTCCGGATCTCCGATCCCGAAGAAACCGATGTTGCCCTGAAACTCTACGGCATCGAGGGCACGATGATCGACACCCTGATGAGATGGCGCGGTTTCAAGCCCATGCAACGCTGCCTTTTCATCGGCAGGGCCGAAGGCGAAAAGGCGTATGCCGCCAATATAAAAAAAAGAGTCAAAAAAATCTGCCGCCGGCACGAAGGTATGTATATTACCGGTTATCCGGTAAATAAGTGGGGGAAAAGTCGTTATCTGGATCCCTACATGCGCGAGGATTTGAATGATTTCGGCATCCTGATCGATACCCTGGAATCAGGGGTTACCTGGGATAATTTTCATAATCTACACCGGAATGTGCGCGCTTTTATAAAAGAGAGGCCTGCCACCATATGCATGACCCATGCCTCCCACTTTTATCCCCAGGGAACCAATCTTTATTTTATCTTCATTGTTAGAATGAACGATATCGAAAAATACCGTGAATTTCAAAAAGGAATTATCGACCGGATCCAGGCCTCCGGTGGTTCTCTGAGCCATCATCACGGCATCGGCAAAATGATAGCTCCATGGATGGAGCAGCACCTGGGCAAAACTCAGATGGATATTTTGCGGGCTCTTAAAAATCACTTTGACCCCGACAATATCATGAACCCCGGCGGCACTCTTGGGCTTGACTTGCCTGGAAAGCCGAAACAGCGTATATGAATAATGAAAGTTGAAAACTTTCAGAAAACAAAAAACCACAACAATCAAAATTCAAATTCCAAAACAGGGAGAAATCAAAATAACATGCAACTGTAGACTATTGTAATTTGGAGTTTATTTGTAATTTGTTATTTACGGCATACGCCTTTTTCAACAGTACCGGTTTATCCGGGTGTCCGGTTTTAACGTTTTAAACGGAAAGGTGCCATGAGCGATAAAGATCTTATTCTGGCTATTGACAACGGAACCCAGAGCATCAAAGCCCTGGTTTTTGACCTTGAGGGGCAGCTTATAGCCCGGCAGCAAGTCACCTTTACGCCCTATTTTTCCAAGCATCCGGGCTGGGCCGAACAGGACCCGGATGTTTTCTGGAAGGCCCTGTGCCAGGCCTGCCAGGGGTTGTGGAAAAAAAACCCCGGCATTAAAGAACGCCTGGCCGGCGTTGCCCTGACCACCCAGCGGGGAACAGTGATCAACCTGGATAGACACGGCAATCCCCTGCGCCCGGCAATTTTATGGCTCGACCAGCGGAAAACCTATGACCAGCCGCCCCTGGGCGGGTTGTGGGGCGCCCTTTTCAAGGTTGCCCGTCTCAGTGGCACCATTGACTATCTTCAGCAGGAAGCGGAAGTCAACTGGATCAGGACTTTTCAGCCCGAAATATGGAAAAAAACCGATAAGTATCTGCTGCTCTCGGCTTATCTCACCCATCGCTTGACCGGTGATTTTACGGATTCTTTAGGTTGCACGGTGGGTTACCTGCCCTTTGATTACCGGCGGCTTGACTGGGCCCGCAACTGGGACTGGAAATGGAAAGCCCTGCCCATGGATCGCAACTTGCTTCCAGAACTTTTGCCGCCGGGTCAGCCCCTGGGCGAGATTTCTATTGAGGCTTCCCGGGCCACCGGGATTCCACAAGGCCTGGTGCTCATCGCCGCCGCCGCCGACAAGGCCTGCGAAGTGCTCGGGTGCGGCAGTTTGGCCCCTTCGGTGGGTTGCCTAAGCTACGGCACCACCGCAACCATCAACGTTACGTTTAAAAAATATGTGGAAGCCATTCCCCTGCTGCCCCCCTATCCTTCGGCCCTGCCCGGATTCCACACTCTGGAGGTGCAGATATTCAGGGGCTACTGGATGGTCAGCTGGTTCAAGGATGAATTCGGCCATGTCGAGGTTGAAGAGGCGGCCAAAGAGGGTGTCGAAGTGGAAAAACTGTTCGACCGCCTGGTGGAGAATGTTCCTCCCGGCTCCATGGGTCTGATGCTGCAGCCCTACTGGACCCCGGGCCTCAAGTTGCCGGGTCCCGAGGCCAAGGGCGCCATTATCGGATTTGGTGACGTTCACACCCGGGCTCACCTGTACCGTGCCATTATGGAAGGGCTGGCCTATGCCCTGCGGGAGGGCAGGGAACGCATCGAAAAAAGAGCCAAAACTTCCATCACCGAATTGCGGGTATCCGGCGGCGGCTCCCAGAGCAACAGTGCCATGCAGATTACCGCCGATATCTTCGGACTGCCAACGGCCCGTCCCCACCTGTACGAAACATCCGGCTTGGGGGCGGCCATCGATGCCGCAGTGGGGCTCGGCCTGCATACTGATTTTGCAACGGCCGTGAACGCCATGACCCACATGGGTGAGGTATATGAACCCGATCATAAAAATCACAAACTCTATGATGCCCTTTTCAATGAAGTATACAAAAAAATGTACAGCCGGTTGAAACCCTTTTACGACCGTATCCGCGAGATTACCGGTTATCCGCGCTGAATTTAATCGGCAAAATTGCAGGCCGGGGTATTGCTTTCACAGGCATTCCTGCTTATAGTTGAGAATTGACGATTGAATACCTGTGGTATCGCTCTTGAGGCGGTGCAGCCCTATAGCGAAGACTGTTTTGTTCCGGTTTTCTATAAATAAAATAGATAGAATGCATTGTAATCTGTGTAATTTGCGAAATTTGTGGAATAAAATCGATGGAATACCCAATTATTCAATTTCCACTATTCATTATCCAATTATAACCGACCCAGGAGATTTTTATGACTGACCCAAAGCTGAAACATGTCGCCGCTGAAAAATTCAAACCCTTTCAGGAAGATATTTTAAGCCGCTATCCGGATAATATTCACTCGATCACCATCATCGGAAGTTCTCTGACAGACGATTTTGATTCTGAAAATTCAGATATCAATTCCGTTTTTGTCCTGCACCGGATGGATTTGAAGTTTCTGGAACTACTGGCGCCTCTGGGAAAAAAATACCGCAAAAAAAAAGTTGCCGCGCCGTTAATCATGACCCGGGAATATATTGACAAATCACTGGATGTCTTTCCCCTTGAATTCATGAACATAAAACTGCTGCATAAAACAGTATTGGGCGATGACCTGTTTCAGGGGCTTGAAATTGATATTTCCGACCTCCGGCTACAGTGTGAAAGAGAACTGAAAGTCACATTGATAGGTCTCAGGCAGGGCTATATCGCGTCCATGGGCGACCGTAAAATGCTTTCGAATATGTTTGCAGATTCTTTTTCAGGATATATTCCGCTCTTCAGGGGAATACTGCTGGCCCTCGGCAAACAGGTGCCCGTTCAAAACGATGATGTGCTGTCAGCTCTTGGGGAAGTTTCCGGAATAGACGTCCATATATTCCGGACCATCGGAAAACAGAAAAGGCAAAAACTAAAACCGACCGCAGAGCAGCTTAACGCTATTTTTAAAGACTGTTATACGGCAATTGAAAAACTTGGAGACATGACAGATGAGATTCATCAATAAAAATGCGGTTTTTGTGCCGGTTCTGTTTTTATGTTTTCTGGCTGCATCGCTTAGTATGGCTGTCGATGTTCCTGAAAAGCCGCTTCGATATGTTGTTGATCTGGCCGGCCTGGTTGATGACGTCACTGAAAACAGGTTGAACCGATATCTTCACGAGCTGGAGCAGAAGACAACTGCCCAGATGGTTATCCTGACCATCCCGAGTCTTGATGGCGAATCCATCGAGGATTTTTCCATAAAAATCGCCCATGACAAATGGAAACTCGGCCAAAGAGGAAAAGATAACGGCGTGTTATTTCTGATATCCGTGAAGGATCGAAAGTACAGGATCGAAGTCGGTTACGGGCTTGAAGGCGTGCTGCCGGACAGCCTGGCCGGCACTCTGGGGCGCCAGGTGCTGGCCCCCTATTTTAAAAAAGGCGCCTATTCAGAGGGCGTCTTTGCCACGGCCCTTGTCATGGCGAACAAGATCGCCGAAGATGCAGGGGTTACCATCACCGGCATGCCCACGGTAAAGTACGATACCGGACAGGCGGGCCGGGACAAATCCGGCAATCCTTTTAATTCCATCATCGGTATCGTACTGCTGATCATTCTGGCATTTTTGTTTATTAAAAATCCAAGACTTTTGATGATGTTGTTTTTGGTGTCAATGATGGGTGGCCGCAGGGGTTCATGGGGCGGCGGCGGCGGATTCGGCGGCGGCAGTTTCGGTGGTGGCGGAGGAGGGGGCTTCGGCGGCGGCGGCGCATCCGGAGGATGGTGATTATATTGAAAGCTTGTGGTATCGCTTAATCAATTGAATAGTGAAAAGTGAATATTTGCGGTATCGCTCCGCTCTGCCTTCTTATTGCTCAAAACTCATATCGCATTACTTTCATTTGAAATACACAAATATAAACATTTAGTGACTAAATTTTTTGGAGAGTTATTATGTCAAAGCAGCTTAAAGTGATACTGATCGTACTGGGCGTTATTTTACTTGCCGGTCTTATGATGTTCGGCAAGATTATAGCCGGTTACAACCATGTTGTGGCCATGGATGAAAACGTCAAAGGCAAATGGGCCCAGGTTGAAAACCAGCTAAAGAGAAGATACGATCTGATTCCCAATCTGGTGGAAACGGTAAAAGGATATGCCAAACATGAAAAGGAACTGTTTGAAAATA
>CAYQNS010000007.1:0-50790 GCA_964418755.1 uncultured Desulfobacteraceae bacterium | reverse complement strand
GGGCCAGACCGCACAGAAAAATTCCCGCAACACTGAAATCCAGGGGTTTTAATTTCAGGTGGGACTCCATGAAAAAGCCGTCCTGATCCAGGGGAAGCTTGAAAACAGAGGCCACTTTACGGCTACCCGGATGGGGGACAATGGCGGCGCTCAGGACAACGAGATCCACATCAAAGGTAATATCCATACGCAGATTGCAGTCAAATACCGTCACTGTAAGCCGGTCATTTTCCCGGCCCACCACCGGTGGTTTATCCGGGTCAAAGCGGATAAATTTAACACCGGTTTTCCGTGCCTCTTTGTAGGCCAGTTCCTTGAATGAAAAGGTCCGAATATCGCGGTACAATACATAGACGTCGGCGTTTGGGTTGCTTTCTTTGATTTTGAGGCTGTTTTTTACGGCCGCCGTACAGCAGACCCTGCTGCAGTAGGGTCGCTTTTCATCTCTGGAGCCGACACATTGAATCATGACGGTGGTCCCGGCATTTTTGACGGTGGCATCCCGGTCAAACAGTTTTTGCTCCAGTTCTTTCTGGGTCAGGATACGGGAATCTTCACCATACAGCCAGCCGTCAGGCTTGTATTCCTGGGCACCGGTGGCGATAATAATAGCCCCGCAGGCAATCTCTATCTTCGATTCTGTGGTCAGAATTTTGCAGTTGAAATTCCCCACAACCCCGGCATAATCCACAACCTCCGCCTCGGTATACACCGTTGTCAAAGGATGTGCCTTCACCCGTTGAATCAGGTCTTTGACGTAATCGGCCGGGTGGGCACCATCTTCAGTATAATACAATGTCAGGGCATTGCCCCCTAAAACAGCGCTTTTTTCTACCAGGGTGGTGGTATATCCCTGCTCTGCCAGGGCCAGGGCAGCGGTTAGCCCGGCCAGGCCCCCGCCAATGACAAGCCCCTTTTGAGTGATGGTCATGGAGACCTCATACAGGGGCTGCAGCTCTCGGGATCGGGCCACTGACATGCGCACCAGGTCCTTGGCTTTTTCCGTGGCGCCGGCCTTGTCACTGGCATGGACCCAGGAGTCCTGGTCCCGGATATTGGCCATTTCAAAAAGATACTTGTTCAATCCGGCTTTCTGCATGGTATCCTGGAACAGCGGCTCATGGGTGCGTGGGCTGCAGGAGGCAATGACGACCCGGTTTAAATTTTCCCGGCCGATGATTTCCTTGATTTCCGTCTGGGTGTCGGTGGAACAGGTAAATAGAAAATCATCGGCATACACCACATCCGGCAGTGTGGACGCATATTGACTGACGGATTTCACATCCACCACAGCGGCAATATTGATCCCGCAGTGACAGACAAATACGCCGATGCGCGGTGATTCACCCATGATATCTTTTTCCACGGGATAATGGCTGACGGATTCCAGCGTTCCCCTTGCGCCGGAGATGATGCCCGTAGCGGCCGCCGCCGCACCGCTGGATTGAATCACCGTGTCGGGAATATCCTTGGGGCTCTGGAACACGCCGCTGACAAATATCCCCTCTCTTGATGTGGCAATCGTATCTAAAGGCGGTGTTTGACAGAAACCAAACCGGTTCACGTCGATACCCAGTCTTTGCGCCAGTTTCCCTGCTTCCGGATGGGGGCGAAGCCCCACACTCAATATCACCATGTCAAATTCTTCAGACTGGATCTGGTCGACCTCATCCACATAATTGATGGTCAGGTCGTGGGTCTGAGGATTTTCAACCACCCGGGAGATCATGGACCGGACATAGCGCACACCGCCCTGATCCTTGGCACGTTCATAATAGCGATCAAATCCCTTGCCCATGGCACGCATGTCAATATAGAAAATCGTCGGGCGGATACTGGGATTGTGTTCCCTGGATATAATCGCCTGTTTGGTGGCATACATGCAGCATACATAGGAACAGTAATCACAGCCACTGGCCGCATCCCGGCTTCCCACGCATTGAATCCATGCCATTTTTTTCGGTTCGCGCTGATCCGATATCCGGGCGATATGGCCCTGAAAAGGGCCGGCTGCCGAAATCACCCGTTCGTACTCGATGCTGGTGAGCACGTTGGGATAGCGACCGTGGCCGTATTCCGGTTTCAGATTGGCATCAAAGGGTTTGCCCCCCGGTGCAAGAATCATCGATCCGACGCTGATCTCTTCCCAGCGATCCGCATCGTCATGACAAATGGCGTCGGCTTTACAGGCATCCACGCATTGGAGGCATTCGCAGCAGATACCGCAATCAAGACATCTTGCCGCTTCTTTTTGCGCAGCTTCAGGTGAAAAGGCCGATGCGGCCTCCCTGAAATCTGTTGCCCGCTGTCCGGCATCGGCCATGGGGACCTGTGCTCTTTCCAGGTGCGCCTTGTCCGGATCAATGGGGCGGTAATTGGCACCCGGGTCCGGCTTAAAATCGGTCACGTCTTCAGAGGGCAGCGGCACATGGGCCATATACGCCAGAATGGATTGGATCGCGCGCTTGCCCTGTTCTATGGCTTCAATGACGGACGCCGGTCCCACCACGGCATCGCCACCGGCAAAAACGCCTTTAACGCTGGTTTCAAGGGTGCTGGCATTGACTGCAATAAATCCCCGACGTGAGAAATTGATGGGGCTGGTGCCGGTAAAATTGTTGTCCAGTTGCTGGCCGATGTTGGGCAGGATAAGATCCGCCGTTACTTTGAATTCGGATCCTTCCACTGGAATCGGGCGACGTCTGCCGGATGCATCGGGGGCGCCCAGTTTGTTTTTGATGCACATCACGCCATCGGCGGTGTTATCTGAACCCGTTATCTCTATGGGGGATACCAGAAAATGAATATGGATACCCTCTTCTATGGCATCTTTGATTTCATCAGGATCGGCAGGCATCTCTTCGCGGGTACGACGATAGAGTATATCCACCTGGCCTGCCCCTAAGCGCATGGCCGTGCGGGCACTGTCCAGGGCACTGTTGCCGCCGCCGATTACCGCCACTTTTTTTCCGTCAAGACGCCCGGCTTGTTTCAGTTTGACATCCCGGAGCCATTGCACCCCGTGCTGCACATTTTTAAACGCTTTTTCTCCGGGTATTCTGAGATCAACACCCTTTTGGGCACCAACCGCAATGTAGACGGCCGAAAAGCCGTCATTTAAAAGATCTTCAATGGTATGGTCGGCCCCGATGGGCGCGTTGGTTTTAATGGTAACGCCGAAACGGGTAATGTTTTCAATTTCTTTTTGTAAAACGGTTTCCGGCAGCCGGTACTCGGGAATGCCCACGGCCAGCATCCCGCCGGCAACCGGCAGGGCTTCGAAAATAGTCGACCGGTATCCGGCCAGCCCTAAAAAATAGCCTGCGGCCAGCCCCGAGGGGCCGGACCCGATAATGGCCACTTTCTCATCTTTCCAGGCGATAGCGGGCACCGGGAGAGATGCCAGATCCACCTGGTCGGCGGCAAACCGTTTCAGATCCCGGATGGACACCGCCGAATCCACTTCGGCCCGCCGGCAGACTTTTTCGCAGGGATGGATGCAGACACGCCCCAATACACCGGGCAGCGGCATCTCCCGCATAATAATTTCAACGGCTTCTTTGTATTTGCCGACCTTGATCATGGCCAGATAGCCCTGAACATTGATGCCGGCCGGGCAGGCCAGGGTGCAGGGGGCCCGGTCTGCCTTGTCGATGGCAAACTCAGCGGGAATGGCCTGGGGGAAATGGCGATAAATCGCCTTGCGCGATCCCATATCCGCATCAAAATCAGATGGCACATCCACGGGGCATACCTTGGCGCATTCTCCGCAGCCGGTACATTTGTCAAGATCAATGTAGCGGGCCCGTTTTTTGACTTTGACTTTGAAGTTCCCCGGCTTTCCGCTGACGCTTTCAACACGGGACCGCGTGATGATTTCGATATTCGGGTTGGAATCAACTTCGATGAGTTTGGGTGATATCATGCAAGTGGAACAGTCGTTGGTGGGAAAGGTTTTATCCAACTGGGCCATGATCCCGCCGATGGTTGAATCCTCTTCCATCAGATAGACTTTGAAGCCGGAATCGGCGATGTCCAAAGATGCCTGCATTCCGGAAATTCCGGCGCCTACCACCATTACGGCGCCAACTATTTCTTTTTTCGCCGGACTCAAATTTTCCTTTTCCGCCATAGATTCCACTTTTTACAACCTTTCTCACGCAAGACCGCAGTCCGTCAGCATCCGGCTCGGATCGACAAAATGACGCCCGAACCAATTGGTATATTCCGCCTGCCCTATCGCCATACCGATCAGTTCGGTGATGTACAGCACCGGCAGATAATAATCGGTACCCATTTCCTTGTTTATTCGTGCCTGATACGCATCCAGGTTCAGTTGGCACATCTGGCAGGAAACCACAAAGCAATCGGCCTTTGCCTCTATCGCACCTTTATAGAGTTTTTCAATCATGGTAAATGCCACGTCCTGGCGGGGTAGGATGTGGCTTGCCCCGCAGCAGTCGGTTTTAAAGGACCACTGAATCGGGCTTGCCCCCAGCGTTTTTAAGATACGGTCCATGCCCATGGGGTTTTCATAATCCTTTGCCCCGGTAATCTCCGGTGGTCGGCTTGACTGGCAGCCGTAATAACATACTGCCTTGAGCGGTGCCAGGGGGGTGACTAACTTTGAGTGAATTTGGTGCAATATTTTTTCGCGGGATAGAAAATTTACGATATCTATAATTTTAATTTTGTCGCCGGAAAGGACGTAGCGATACTTGTCTTTTGTAGGCCCGGTGAGTACTTTTTCTGCTGTTTTCAGGCGATTGAAGCACAGCGGGCAGGGAACCATCATATCCAGCGCCTGCTTTTCGGCGATGGCGACATTTCTGCCGGCCAGTTCTATGGCCGCTTTGCGATTGATACTGTGTGCTGCGGTGGCACCGCAGCAACTCCAGTCCGGCAGCTCCACAAGGTCGATATCCAACGCTGCGCATACCGACCGTATGGAGGCTTCATAATCGCTTGCGGTGCCTTCCAGTGAACACCCGGGATAGTAGCTTATTTTCATGGCAGAATCTTTTTAATTTCCTGTTTATCCTTGATTCCTTTTGGCAAGAGCGGCATCCGGCCTTTTTTGAGCATGCTAATCCCCATACGCATATCCGGTCCCATGTCATTGTGCCGCAGTTTGCGGCCCAGTTCTCCGCTCCGAATCATATAGTCCATCATCAGGCGGCCTTCAAAAATACGACCGCGACGGCGGATGTCATTTAAAAATGAACGGTGAAACGCATAGGTCCGGCTTTGGGGAATTTTAATGCCCGCGGCCACCGCGCGTTCTTTCAAAAAATCCATGACGCCCGCGATATCCACTCCGTTGGGGCATCGGGTGGTACAGGTTTCACAGGCGGAACAGACCCAGATGGTAGAGCAGTTCAAGACGCGCTGCTCCTGGCCGAGCTGCACCAGACGGATGACCTGGTCCGGGAAAATATCCATGGCAAAGGTAGCCGGGCAGCCATTGGTACATTTGCGGCACTGAAAGCAGTCAAATACACTGATACCGGTGGTTTCAAACAGTGATTTCGCAAGTGCGTCAGAGGGCTTTACGTGGGCTGTATCAGCATGGTCCATAACCGGTCCTTTTTTCTTTAAAGGCCTTGGTGGGTTAATAATTCGACGTTAATATGAATTGCCCTGAAGGTCTTAAAATATTTTTATAAACTAAAAAAACTTCCGAAATGAAATATAACTCAGTAAAGTATAACGACGTTCATGTCAAGGGTGATTTAAAAATTTTTACGCTATTTTTTTAATAAAAGGATGGTCTCGCAAAGAAAATAAGAAACAAAAATATGAATTATGTTTGGACCGAATAACTGTCACCGGGGCGTTTTTTTAATTACATAAAATTTGTAATGATATGAATTCGTATTTCGCGAAACGGTATGCAGAAAATAGGGATTCGACCCATAACTTGTTTTTATCCAGGTGCGTCAATAGTTCAGGTCAATTTTTAGAAAGTTATTCATTCTATGTATTAAATTCATATTTTTTACTTGACACCACCGGTCTTTTTTTTCATAGTAATCAGTAACTATTCTAGTTTGGGAATTTTCTTATAAACATACCTGTCTCCCATCGGTCAAAAAAAGACTTAAAACCCATTACCTAAAATGTGCGGTGGTACTTTTATATAAACGCTGAACTTAATCAAGGAGGATGAGGCATGAGCAATCCCTATGATGACGCTTTTGAAAGTTCACTCAAAACACCTGAGAAATTCTGGGCGACGGCAGCCGAAGACTGTCATTGGTATAAAAAATGGGATACGGTCCTCGATGATTCAAACGAGCCGTTTTATCGATGGTTTACCGGGGGGCAGGTCAACACCTGCTACAATGCGCTTGATTATCACATTGAAAACGGTCGGGGGGATCAAACCGCTTTGATCTACGACAGCCCGGTCACCAACACGATAAAGAAGTATAGTTATAAAGAGCTAAGAGACCAGGTTGCCGGTTTTGCCGGTGCCATGGCAGCGATGGGACTTAAAAAGGGGGACCGAGTCCTGATCTATATGCCCATGATCCCCGAAGCCACGATTGCCATGCTCGCCTGTGCTCGTCTGGGAGCCGTTCATTCAGTGGTGTTCGGCGGTTTTGCCGCTAAAGAACTGGCCACTCGAATTGATGATGCCAAGCCCAGGATTATTGTTTCCGCCTCCTGCGGCATTGAAGTACAGCGGGTGATTTCCTATAAACCATTGCTGGACGGGGCCATTGAAATGGCTAAGTCAAAACCCGAAAACTGCATCATCCTTCAGCGTCCCCAGGAGTCCGCTTCTATGATCGAAGGCCGGGATTTTGACTGGAATGCGGTTATGGCGGATGCCGTGCCTCATGATTGCGTACCGGTTGCCGCCACCGATCCGCTTTACATTCTCTATACCTCTGGTACCACGGGGGTGCCCAAGGGGGTTGTGCGGGATAACGGAGGGCACATGGTGGCCCTGAAATGGACCATGAAAGCCGTCTATAATGTGGATGCCGGAGATGTGTACTGGGCTGCTTCGGATGTCGGTTGGGTTGTCGGACATTCCTATATTGTATACGGCCCGCTTTTGAAAGGGTGCACCACCATCCTTTTCGAGGGGAAGCCGGTGGGCACACCGGATGCCGGTGTTTTCTGGCGCGTTATTTCCGAACATAAGGTAAAGGCCCTTTTTACTGCTCCCACCGCGTTTAGAGCCATCAAACGGGAGGATCCATCTGCCGAGCTGATGAAAAAGTACGACCTGTCCAATTTTAAAACTCTTTTTTTGGCCGGTGAACGGCTTGATCCGGATACTTTGCATTGGGCTGAATTCAATCTCGGTGTGCCGGTAATCGACCACTGGTGGCAGACAGAGACCGGTTGGGCGATTTGCGCCAATTGTCTTGGCCTGCATCATTTTGAAGTGAAGCAGGGATCACCAAGCAAAGCAGCGCCGGGCTGGAATGTCCAGGTGGTTGATCAGGATAACAAGGCGGTCGCTCCGGGTGAAATCGGCGCTCTGGTGGTCAAACTGCCCCTGCCTCCGGGAACCCTGCCTACTCTCTGGAACAATGACGAAGGCTATATTAAATCCTATCTGGAAGAATTTCCCGGCTATTATAAAACCGCCGACGCCGGCTTTATTGATGAAGATGGTTATGTTTTTGTCATGACCCGCACCGATGATATCATCAACGTGGCCGGGCATCGCCTTTCCACCGGTGCCATGGAGGAAGTGCTGGCCGACCACCCCGATGTGGCCGAATGCGCCGTGCTGGGAGTGGAAGATACGTTGAAAGGCCAGGTGCCCATCGGATTTATCGTGCTCAATGCAGGGGTAACCCGTGATCACGGCGAAATCATCAGGGAAGTGGTGCAGATGGTCAGGGATCGTATCGGTCCGGTGGCTGCCTTTAAAATCGCCACGGTGGTCCAGCGACTTCCCAAGACCCGTTCGGGCAAAATTTTGCGTGGTACGATTCAGAAAATCGCGGATAACAAGGAATACAAGGTGCCGGCCACCATTGATGACCCGTCAATTTTAGATGAAATGGAAAGCGCTCTGAACGCCATCGGTTACGCCGGTAGCCGCGAATAGAGTTTGGCGGCATTAAAGCTGCAACAGCTTTAATGCTCTCGTAAAAGGTATTTTGGGAAAGCAGCGTATGGTGCCGGCCGGAGTTGCCTTATTTTTTGCTCAAAATCACCGCCCGACACCGGTAATGTGACCGACGCGTTTTCCTTTTGTTTTCACATCATGAAATCCTGAGATTTGTCGATAATTCTTGTTTTCAGAAAGATTCCATGCTATCAAACGCTTTGTTTTGATGGAATAATCCATACCCATATGTTCAACTATGATTCTAATTTCACAGGGAGGAATGATTAATGGGGCGTAAAGACCTTCTTCTTCTGGCTGCGGTCATATTGACCGGCGTTGTTTTACAACTGCTTTTTATTGCCGTCGACGGCAAGGATACACCCGGCAGGGCGGCGGCGGCATTTACAAAGGCCTGTTATGCGCTGGACGAATCAGCACTGAATCAACTCTGCACTGCGAAACGACCTGATGATGCAGACCATCTGGCTGATTATCTGAATGGTGTCGATAAAGAAGCCGCCGAACTCGGATTCAACCGGAACTATATGCGGATGCAGTTGACGAATATCCGGACCGACACGATCAGCCGGGATGATACAACCGCCAGGGTCAAAGTCAGCGCCGGCATGAAGCGGTGCATTCATCCTGTTTTTACAATTGTCGCCAGGCTTTTCAGAATCGGGAAAACCTATCAACTTGAGCAAACTGTAAATCTGGTGAAAGAGGATGGCACATGGAAAGTGTGCGACAGACCCATTGATATTTCAGGCAATCGGGCCGGCTGAATTTCCTGCCGGACATGATCGGCCGGTTGCAAGGGTCTTTTTTTCTGTGAGCCGTTTTCAACCCTCAGATTTCACGGATTTAGCAGATGATGCAGTTTCATTGATTCGTATCCATTAAGCAGGGGCGCTTTCGCCGGACAGGGAGTCGGCCCTGCCTTTATTTAAGGCATTATCCATGCAGTCTGTTTATGTTCGCCTGCGCACCCATGCACGCCGGATTGCAGCCCACCTTCCAGCGCCTGTTTTTTATCGGCGTTTTTCCTGGGCCGTCCGTTTGTCCCTTGAAATTATGGAAAAAACGCCGCTTGTGGGCGAGATACAAAAATGGGTAGCCGATAACATCGAAGATGATTTTGGTCACGGCCTGAAGCATTCAATTAAAGTTGCCGAGGATGCCGGAGCCCTGGTATTGATTGAAAGCCGTTTTTTAGATTGTCCCGATCAAGATATCCGCCGGAGAGTTATTATTGCCCTTTGTGCCGGGTTGCTTCATGATATAAAACGCAAACATAAAAATCATGCAGTGGCAGGTGCTGTCTGTGCTGCAAATATTTTAAAGCGCTACCCCCTTACCCTTGCCGAAATAGAAGATATCTGCCTGGCGATTCGAAATCACGAAGCATTCAGGTCGACTGAAAAGGCGGCTTCTTCCGCGGGGGCCATGATTTCCGATTGCCTGTACGATGCCGATAAATTCCGCTGGGGGCCGGATAACTTTACAGATACGGTATGGAGCATGGTCGGTTATCTGGATCCTCCCCTGGAGAAATTTATTCAACACTACCCCCGCGGCATGGACAGTATCGTTGCAATCAAACACACCTTCCGCTCGGCGACCGGAAAAGAGTACGGCCCTGCCTTCATCGATCTGGGGATTGCCATCGGGCGGGAATTGTTGAAAGTAATTAATTCCGAATTTGAGCAAATTTCTTAATCAATATTTTGAATTTATATAGAATTGGCATACATTAATTTAAATGTTTATAAGGGGAACGATGCATTCGATAAAAAATAAATTTCAATGTCTTGCGGCCGCCTTGCTCATGACAGCGTTTTTGACGGCACTCGGCTGCGGTGATTCCGCCCCCCCGGAACCACCCCGCTCGGAAAAGGCTGTCGAAAGTTTCACCTTTTTCGATCTGGGCGTCAACACTCGTTTATCCAAAGAAATTATTCAGAATCTCGACGACCGGTTAGGCTCCCATTCCTTAGAAGAACGGGGGATTATCGATTTTTCGATTCAGCCGACCGGTGCACTGAAAAATTATTTCAGCGCCCTGCATAGACTCAACCGGCAATTAAATTCACCGGTGGGTGAACGGATCGAACACGACATCAGAAGGTATATGTATCGGTATGCCGCCCGTCGGGGAATGCCTTTTAATTTTATCGAACTTGTCTTCTCCGGCCGATCCGGACTACCGCTTTATTTTAGAATTGCTTCGATAAAAGGGGAAACCGGTTTTTTGGACACCTTCCATCAAAAATACGGTCCCCCGGTCGTCATCAAGTGGCCCCGGGTTGAGACCGAATTTCTATCCTGGGCAAAAGCCGGGGACCGCCTGATCGTATCTGTCGGCACGGATCGATACGGCGCGCCCGAATACCATATCACCATTGTTTTCACCCGCAACCTGGACCGGCTGCTGGCACTGGAGAAATCCGGCCGCAAAAAAATGCAGGGAAAAGAAGTCGACTCCGGCAACACGGCATTTTAACCCGGACAACCGGTTGCTGCCGGTTTTTTCACCGCACTTGGGAGCTACGCTGAGGCCCTGCGTAGGCGTCCCGTCTGAAATAACGCATTGCTTCGAGCTGAAATTTATCATCCCTTTTTGTCAAAATTTTGTCACAGGCCCTGTATTGCATTGACACCAATTGCGATTTTTTTTATGATAATTGTTTAATAATTCTGGCGCTTGTTTTTTTAAGTGGCAAATAACAACTGAAGAAAACTTACTTGAAACAGCGAGAAACCGGATTTATAAACTTCTGGAGCCAAGCCGATGATAGCGTTTCTCCCCGGTCCGGTGCGGGCGGTTATTTCTTTGTTGCTGTATGTCTTTAATACCATTTTCTGGTGTACCCCTCTATTCCTGGTGGCTTTTTTAAAATTTATCATTCCCGTTCGGAGCTGGCGTAAATTCTGCGGAAGAGTTTTGAACGGCATCGCCGGCAACTGGATTTTTTTCAACAACCTGAACCTGAAGATCACCAATAATATCGACTGGGATGTCAACGGCCTGGATGCCCTCAAGCAAGATGGGTGGTACTTGCTTCTGGCCAACCACCAGTCATGGGTCGACATTCTGGTTCTGCAGAAAATTTTTTATAAAAAAATTCCCATGTTGAAATTTTTCCTGAAAAAGGAATTGATCTGGGTCCCCATGCTGGGACTTGCCTGGTGGGCGCTGGATTTTCCGTTCATGAAGCGCTACTCGCGCGAACGCATCCAAAAAAAACCCGAACTGAAGGGTAAAGATATCGAAATAACCCGCCGGGCCTGCAAAAAATTTAAATCCGTTCCGGTATCGATCATGAATTTTGTCGAAGGCACACGGTTTACAATCGACAAGCACCGTAAACAGGAATCCCCCTACGATCACCTTCTCAAACCAAGAGCCGGCGGCACTGCCTTTGTACTGGCCGCGATGGGCGAGCACCTGAACCATATCCTTGATATCACCATCGTCTATCCGGCCGGGCCCAAAAGTTTCTGGGCACTTCTGTGTGGCAAAGTCGGCAATATCAAAGTCCGGGTAAAGTCACTGCCACTGTCCGGGGAAATCTTGGGGGATTATTTTGAAAATCGGGAATTTCGCGAACGGTATCACAACTGGCTGAATACACTCTGGCATGAAAAAGACAGCCGTATCAAAATCATGATGCAACCCTGATTCAGGCTGAGGGCTGAAGGAATAAGGTGTTTTGCCTGTTTGGCGGGCACAGCCCACTACGATAACTGAATAATAAAGTCACTAGCAAAACAACTCCAGGCTATGTGTGAGCAAATAATTTGCTTTGGCTATTATTCGAGATTTAGATATTGGAATTTGTTTGTTTTCGAACCTAATCGATCGATTCGGTCGGCATGCCCTTATTTTTCCATTGACTCCAACCGTTCTTCAGATAATATGCCTCTTCATATCCGAGCAGTCGGAATTGTTCGGCCAGGTCCAGGCCCAGAGAGCAGTGCGGGCCGTTGCAATAAGCAATGATCAGAGTATCTGGAGAGGTATCGGAAAGAAAGCCGTCTATCCATTCATCCATATCCGCGTTTGTCAGATTTATTGCTCCAGGAATGTGACCGGCGTTGAAATCAGGGGCGGGGCGGGCATCAACGAACAGGGCGTTGCCCGTATGGAAACGTAGGATTGCATTGGTAATTGATATTTCTCCGGGGGCAATCTGTTCAGGAATACGGTCGGTATTTTTTGCGGAAAACAGCGGCAAGCCGTCAGGGCGCAGCAGGTTTACCGTGAAAGCCAGCAAGACAGCAGCAAAAGCGATGAAAAATATTTCAAAAACGATTTTTTTGATCATGATAAATTGCTATTGTTCATGTTGTTACCGTTTGGTGTTAAAATCCATCCGGGGGATGCCAAAGCAGGTCCGGATCGACGTATCACAAAATTGTTTTTACCGTAATACCCTTGAAAATGCAAATAAGCTTTGATAAACTCGATAGTATCCATCCAGAAACGAGGGTTTTCGTTCAGGATCAAGGGATGCGAAAAATTTTGCCACAGGCATATAGTTGATATTCCGAAGATAAAATTTTGAGCATAACGCAGAGCTTGGGCGAAAAGACCGTTTTTGGATGGGCACTCGCTAACAGGTTAGGCACTTATATCCGGTATTTGCGGCGTATGCCTTTTCGACAGCGTCGGTTTATCCGGACCAGGCATGGCACAAGGCCCGTTATATCTTTGACCGTAGAATTTACGGAGAGGAAAATTTGAATATAAAATCAAAGGCCCTGGAAGTTAATATCGCCGATTATCATGTCGATGTTGCCATCAATGAAAAATATTTTCTTCTTCAGGATGTCATGTCCCAGTATTATGGGATTATGGAAGGGGTGAACACGTTTTTGCAGGAGCTTTCCCACCCCTATAGAAACTGGCAGTTTATCGTCAAGGAAGCCAGAGCCTATTCTTTGAACTATTTTCATCTCCTGAAAAGTCATCCGAAGGGACCTGACGCGGCCGTTCTTTTTATCGGGATTTTGTCGGATGCCATTGAATTAACCAAAGACCCGGAAGTCAGAGTCGATGCAGCCGACAATTTGCTCTTGTTTTTAAAAAAAATTATCACTGACTCTGCCTCTGAATTCCATCGGTTTCTGCCCGTTATCAATGATACCTTCGATAGGATAGGGAATTATCCGGATGAATATTTTTTTCTGTTTGTAAAGAGCTATTATCAGATCACCCGGCTGGCCGATCACCTGATAAAAAAAACAAAGGACCAGGTCAATGAACTGGGCCCTGTCAAGGTGCTGCTGCAAAGGTATTACCATACCGTTTATGAATACTGGCTTGGGGAAGTTGATCCGGGCGCCTGGTTTGCTGCTGAACTGGAAGAACACCCGCATCGTGAATACTGGCAAGGTCTGTTTGATGATATATCGCACCAGCAGATAGCAAAATGGAATTTACAGCTGAATCGTATCGCCCGGTCCGGGAACCTACCCTCAATGGATGTTCTGGAGCGAATGCTTGAACTTCCCGCTTATAACCGGTTTATTGAAATTTATCGCAGGCTCCCCCAGCGCCTGTTTGATGCCGGCCGGGACGGAACATGGGGTAATGGCTGGAAAGTCATTTTTTTATTTCATATCATGAGCATCAAGGGGCTGTCCATGATCCATGAAGAGACTCTGAGAGATATCAACCGAACGCTCACATGGCTCATCGGACATGAAAAACACTGGAATATTCGCAAGTTGATCAAAAAAACTTTTTCCATTTTAAAAGATCGGGCCATAAATTTTCCAGCGACGGCCCTGGACTGTGTCTTGAATATGGGCAAAGGGGTATATAAAACCGATGAGATCGATCTGGTTAATTTTTTTATTGATCATGTGATCGATATGGGTTTCCAGACGCCCATGATCAACGGCATTGACAATGACTGGCAGATCAGGGCAAACACTGCCCATATCCTGAATATCCGGATGACCCTCGAACTGATCGAACAACATCCGCAGTGGTCGACTCGTCTGCTTTCCAGCCTTATCATTCACCTGGCTTTATGCGGCATATTCATCCGGGATACGGACCTGTTTCCCCGGGACATCACCAGGTTGCTGAACAGCAATGTCGGATCGGTGTATAACCTGGTCAAGCAGCTTGCCCGAATTTTTCCGGTTTACTTCAATGATATCGGAGCCGAAGGGCATTTAAGAGACATATCTACCCGGATCGATGAGATTTATCGCCGAAAAGATGTTCTGATTCACTTTTTGCGCAAGCAAAGTCATGTGGAAAGCAGTAACCGGATCGTCGACCTGATGGAGGCGGTCATTGATTTCTGGAAAACCAGGGACAAAAGCAGGCTCGAACCGTATGTTCCGCCGCAGGTATACAGCCAAATCCAGATCCGGGGACCTTACATCGACGATGTTTATCGCATCCTGCAGTATCTTGAGAACCATGAAGTTGCTCTGCCGCGTGACCTGCTGACCCTTCCGGATACAAAACTGAGCCTCTTGATTAACCAGGTGCCTGACGTATGCCCTGAAGATCGAGAGCGGATCCAACTATGCATCGAAGTGTATAGACTTCTGCATCAGAAATATAATCTTAATTTTATCGAAATGGACCGGTACCTGGCAAGGTTGGCTGCATCCGGATTCCCCGATTTGAAAGATTTTCGAAAAGCTTTACAGGAAACCGATTTACAGAAAAAACTGTTTATGCTGCTGGAGTATCTCGAAAATCTTAAAAAACTAATACTGTCTTCGCAGATATATGAAATTAAAGCAGATATTTATAAAAAACGGCATATTACCATTGATATCCCTTCCATGTACGGCAGTTATCATGAGACAAAGTTCGATGCCCTGGGGCTCACATTTCGGATTGAATCACTGGTAAATGTTTTATTTGAAGAATTGATCCATAAAGTCGATCTGCGCTTGATCACGCGGACAACCTTTTACGAGGTTTTTGATCTGCTGATCTTATTTGACAAAGCCCTCAAGATCGACGGTATGCGATCGGTGGAGAGTGAGCGGCAACTGGATCTTCTGGCCCACTCACTGGAGGTGCGCGGCTTTTCATTTACCCAGTATGTCGATATTTTTAAAGGGTTTGTCCAGGCCGTGAGAAATATTATCAACGACAATTTCAATAATATCCACGAAGGCAACCTGGATCGGATTTTGTCCGGTTTGCCGGTGGATCGTCTGTTGGAAAAATACACCTCGGATCAGGACCTGGATAATTCTGAAAAAATGAATTACAGGGTGTCTGAGATTTTTTTTAGGGATCGAATTGCGCTTTCGCTTGGACTCCAGCAGCTCGATGCTTTTTTGACTCGCATTTTAAACACATTGTTTTACCAGTCACACAAGCTGCCGGAAGACAGACTTCGGTTGTTGTTGAACTACGATCCCCAATTGGCGATTACCAACCTGGAGAAGCCCAATGATAAGGTGACCGGAATTATATTTCTGGGCAACAAGGGGCTTAACATGATGCGTATGAAGAATTTAGGTCTGCCTGTGCCCCCCGGCTTTATTATTACTACCGAAGTTTTTCGGTGTAGCGAGATGCTTGACAGTTATCCTGAAGCAAACCGTAATTTCAGAAAACAGGTTATCCAGAACATCGCCATCCTTGAAAAAATTACAGGTAAAACTTTTGGGGATCCGAAAAATCCTCTGCTTTTTTCGGTTCGCAGCGGGTCCTCCATCTCCCAACCCGGCATGATGGATACATTGCTCAATGTAGGCATGAACGAAGATATTGCCGCCGGAATTGAGGCCCGGACCGGGAACGGATGGTTTGCATGGGACAATTACCGTCGTTTTCTGCAGTGCTACGGGATGGCTTTCGGGCCGGATCGAGATGATTTTGATGCTATCATCAGCGAGATGAAACGCCGGGCCGGCATTCCATTGAAAAGACATTTCACCGGCAGGCAGATGCGCAAGGTGGCGCTGACCTACAAGAGGCTTGTTAAAGATTACGGGATCGAGATCGTCGAAGATCCGATAGAGCAGCTTCTGATCACCATCAAGGTGGTGTTTGATTCCTGGCAATCCTCCAAGGCCGTGGCCTATCGCAGAATTATGGGGATATCAGATGACTGGGGTACGGCAGCTACGGTTCAGGCCATGGTTTACGGGAACTTGTCGCGACAGTCCGGCAGCGGTGTCATTTTTACCCATAATCCGCACTGGTCCGGAGACAGCCTCAGACTCTGGGGTGATTTCACCATCGGCAACCAGGGCGAGGACGTTGTTTCGGGGCTGGTAAGAACCCTGCCGATTTCGATTGCCCAGCAGGATATTGAGATGCGGGATACCGACACCACCCTTGAAAGTCATTTTCCGGAAATATATGCTGGTTTGAAGGAATATGCCCATGAGTTGATCAACCGGCGCGGATGGAGCCCCCAGGAGATGGAATTTACTTTTGAGGGACCTTCCAGGGAAAACCTGTTTTTGCTGCAAACCCGGGATATGGCCATGCGCGAGCGTAAAAAAGTTTTAACTTTTGATTTGGAGAACCTTGGCGATAAAGATATCGTCGGTCACGGTATCGGCGTCAGCGGCGGCGCCATGAGCGGTCGGGTGATTTTTGATCTTGATGAGATCGATCAATGGCGGAAACAGGAACCGGACACTTTGCTGATTTTGCTCAGGAGTGATACGGTTCCTGATGATATCCGTGAAATCAATGCCGCTGACGGCCTTTTGACGGCACGTGGCGGGCTGACTTCTCATGCCGCGGTGGTGGCCCATCGTCTGGGAAAGACATGCGTTGTTGGATGCAGCAATCTGATCTGCAATGAAAAAGAAAAATATTGCACTTTTGATGATGTGTATCTGAAATCAGGGGAATTTATCAGCATTGACGGACTGGAAGGGACTGTCTGCAAGGGATTTTTAAAGGTCCGCGAAACGTAATTGGTGTCTGAACGAAAAGTCCGTTCAGACACCAATTATGAATGTTGAATTTTTAATTAAAGAAATGAACAACTTCAATATGTTAACAATTATAGGCCTGGATGGAGAGAACAATTTTCGGGGTTTTCGTTCAGGCATTAATTATAAAAAACAGTAACTGTTTATGGCTTGAAATCGGAAAGTAGAAATTGGGGAGAGATGAAACGAGTTTGCGGAATGAGGAAATAAAGGAGGGGTATGATATGGAGGCTGAAAGAGGATTGAAACTGGGGGTTAACGGCTTCGGCAGGATCGGTAAACTGACGGTGTGGCATCATGTGGGCCGCAGGTATTTCAGTGAACTGGTCGTCAATATAGGCCGTACCGCCGGAAAATCCATAGCGGATATCGCCCATTATGTGGAACGGGATTCAAACTATGGTGCGCTGTGCGGGTACCTGCACGGCTGCAATGCAGCTCCGGTCATCAAGGACCTGGATGAAGAAAACGGCACCATGACCATTGACGGCATGCCGGTCAGATTTTTGCGATCAAACCGAAACCCCGCCGAACTGGACTGGGGCGACCATGATGTCCGGCTGGTGGTGGAGACTACCGGTCAGTTTCTGGACCCTCTTCTGCCGTCGGATCATCCCGGGGGTTCTCTGCGCGGCCATATCGAGGCAGGTGCCGACAAGGTTATTGCGTCGGCTCCGTTCAAGATCAAGGAGCAGGGCCGGCTCATGCCGGAAGATGTGCTGACCACCGTCATGGGGGTGAACGGGGATGATTATGACCCCCGGCACCATACGCTGATTTCCAATGCTTCGTGTACCACCACCTGCCTGGCCCATATGATGAAGCCGCTGCTGAACGCGCTGGGACCCCATAAGGTCCTGTCGGCCTCCATGGCCACGGTGCATGCGGCGACCGGTTCTCAGCAGGTGCTGGATCGTCTGCCGAAAGCTGGGGCCGGGGACCTGCGTAAAAACCGCAGTGTCATGAATAATATTATCCTGACTTCCACCGGGGCCGCCAGGGCACTGCGGCTGGTGATACCCGAGATGGAACATATCGGTTTTATTGCCGAATCCGTGAGGATTCCAAGTACCAGCGGATCACTTATTATTCTTGTATTGAATCTCCAGGAAGAATTGACCGGCCCGTCAATCCGGCGGGAACTGATCAACGACATATATCGTCAGGCTGCGGCAGGTGATGTAAAGGGCTATCTGCATTTTTCGGAAAAGCAGAATGTGTCCGGGGATATTGTCGGGATACCCAGGGCCGCCGCCATTATCGAAGGGTATGAAACCCATACCCGGACAGCCGAGCTGAATGTCGATTTGAATAATGTTCCGGGAATCGAAAAAATTATAGGCGGCCCCCTGAAAGACTCAATCATTCATGTCCCGATAACCCAGGCTGTCATCTATGGCTGGTACGACAATGAAATGGGCAGCTATGTCAATATACTGGGGGACCGGACCGTTGCCGTGGCGGATATGATGTGAAAAGGGATTTAGGGCCCAAGCTTTTTGCTCAGTTCTACAAATTCAGCGATTTCGAGCGTCTCGGCCCTTCGTATGGGATCTATACCGGCCTTTTCCAGCAGTTGCCCGGCGGTTTTGGCATCAAGGGACAGTTCACTGCCGGCCAAGGCATTTTTCAGCGTTTTGCGGCGCTTGGAAAATGCCGCTTTAATTACTGCAAATAGAAGATCTTCATCTGCAGCCGGATGATCGGGTACAGGCTTGAACGTGATTTCAAGCACCTGGGAATCGACATTGGGTTTTGGGAAAAAAAGATTTGCCGGCACGGCTGCAATTTTGCGGATGTCCGCGCAATATTGGAGCATGGCCGTGATGCGTCCATACTCTTTGCATCCGGGCCGGGCGGTCAGACGCTGGGCCAGTTCTTTTTGCAGCATGATAACGGCCCGGCAGATTGCGTTTCGCGAGCGGATCATCCGGATAATGATCTGGGAAGAGATATTATACGGCAGGTTGCCCATCACCAGAAGGCGGGCATCGTGCTGCCGGGCCAGTGCATTGATATCGATTCGCAGGATATCCCCCTTGATCAGGTCAACGTTGGCAAGTTCCCTGGCTGAAAGTTCTTTTTTTAAAAGATCAAGGACGGCAGGATCCTTTTCAACGGCGTAAATTTTGCGAGCCATATAAGCTGCCGGAATTGTCAGGGCACCTAAGCCGGCGCCGATTTCCAGGACAATGTCGCTGGGCTTGATGCCGGTGCGTTCCAAAATCATCAGGGCTGTGGACGGGTCGCTTAAAAAATTTTGTCCCAGATGTTTTTTCGCCCTCAGATTTTGAGTATTTAGCAGAGTTCGGGGTGATGTCATAATTTTTTTACACTATCATACGTCCGGCAATGGGTGCAACAGGTGTCACCAGTGACGAAAAAAAAGGCAAATTCGTCAGTTTTGATGCCATGGAAATTTTTATAATGAACTTTAAAACAGGGGCAACTGTTTTGTATTGTCCCCCCACAACGCCGGCCCTGGGGCCAGGCTTTTTCATGAATCAAAACAGGATGATAAAATGAATACAAAATCAGATAAAAACAATCCCGGTCTGAAGATAGGCGATGAGATATCCGGCTGTCAAATCAGGCGGATGGCAGACCTTAAGGAGATCGATTCGATTTATTATGAGCTGAAGCATCAGGCGACCGGAGCCCGGCATGTGCATATCAGTACCGCTGATAAGGAAAATACCTTCAGCGTTGCCTTTAAAACCGTTCCTTCGGATTCAAGCGGTGTAGCCCATATTCTGGAACATACGGTTTTGTGCGGTTCCCGGAGATATCCGGTCCGTGATCCGTTTTTTTCCATGCTCAAACGAAGCCTGAGTACCTTCATGAATGCCTTCACCGCCTCGGATTGGACCATGTATCCGTTTGCCACCCAGAATCCAAAAGATTTTTATAATCTCATGGATGTCTATCTGGATGCCGCTTTTTTCCCCAAGCTGAATGAACTCAGTTTTTGCCAGGAAGGTCACCGTCTGGAATTTGAAGAGAGTGAGGACACCGAACAAAGTTCGGCACCCTTGGTATATAAGGGCGTAGTGTACAACGAAATGAAGGGCGCCATGTCCTCTCCCAGTCAGGTAATGGGACGTTCCATTTTAAATGCTCTGTATCCGGAAACCACCTACAGCAATAATTCAGGCGGTGATCCGGCCGTGATACCGCAACTGACCCATGCGCAGTTGCTTGAATTCCACAGGGTTCATTATCACCCCAGTAATGCGTTTTTTTATACCTATGGGAATCTGCCGCTTCGCGATCACCTTGATTTTATTCAAGACAAGGTACTCAGGCATTTTACACCCATTGATCCGGGGACGGATGTACCGTCTCAGCCCCGCTGGCGCCGGCCCCAAACGGTTGATTATTCCTACCCACTTGATCCTTCCGAAACGATTGCTAAAAAAAGTCAGGTCTGCCTGGCGTGGCTTACCTGTGATATCAAGGATACATTCGGGGTGCTGAGCCTTACCCTGCTGGAACAGATTCTGCTCGGCAATGCCGCTTCTCCTCTGCGCAAGGCTCTTATCGATTCGGGCCTGGGCAGTTCTTTATGCGATTCTACCGGGTTTGACGGAGATAACCGGGATACCATGTTTGTGTGCGGGCTCAAGGATGTTGACAAGGCGGATGCGGCAAAGATCGAATCCATTATTCTGGGTGTTTTTAAAGATCTGGTGAACAGCGGAATCGACAAAAAGATGATCGAATCGGCCATTCACCAGCTTGAATTCCATCGCCGGGAAGTTACGAATACGCCCTATCCTTACGGACTCAAGTTGCTGCTTTTCTTTTCCGGAAGCTGGTTTCACGGGGGTGATCCGGTAAGAAGCTTTGATTTTGCCGCCGACTTGACGCGAATACGAAAACAACTCAAGGCCGGGCCGTTTTTTGAAAATTGTATTCAAAAATATTTTATAGACAATCTCCACCGGGTGCTTTTGCACCTGGTTCCGGATCAGGAAATGGCCGGTCGGGAAGCAGAACAGACAACCGCGCAATTGAGTGAAATCCGGTCGTCTCTGACAAAGGATCAGATTGAAAAAATCAAGTCCCGTACCGATACCCTCAAACGTCTCCAGGAAAGTCACGAGGACCTGGCGGTGCTTCCCACGCTGGATCTTTCCGATATTCCTCCCCTGGTTCAAAGTGTCCAGCCCGGCCGAACGCACGATTCGGTTCCGGCGGTCTGCTACAATCAGCCCACGGCGGGTATTTTTTATCTGGCTGGGGCCGCTGGTGCAGGCGCTGTTTCCGCGGATCTTCTCGGGCTGGTGCCATTTTTTTGCTATGCCCTGCCCAAAATCGGGACTTCCCGCCGGGATTACCTGGAAATCGCCCGCCGGATCGATCGATACACCGGCGGCATCGGACTGGCGGCATCGTCCAGGACCCGCTTCAATGAAGCGGGGAACAGCTTGCCCTTTGTCTCGCTTGGGGGTAAATGTCTGGTCCGTAACCAGCAGGCCATGTTTGACCTTATTCAGGAATTGATTTTTGAGCATGCTTTTACCGATCTTCCCCGCTTGAAAAATCTGCTGCTTGAATACCGGGCCGGCCTGGAATCCATGGTTGTCCAGAATGGACATCAATTGGCCATGTCTCTGGCTGCACGCAATTTTAATACCACCAGTGCCTTAAAAGAGACCTGGCACGGCATTCACCAGTTGCGTCTCATCAAGGCATTAACCCCGGACCTGATCGAAAAAAAGCTGGGGGCCGTATCAGAGGACCTTACCCGGATCGGCAAAAGTCTTTTTACGACCCATAATTTTAAAATGGCGATTGTGGGTGAAGACAAGGCCCTGTTATCTTCGAAAACCGCCGTGGAATCCATTTCCAAAGGATTTGCAGATCATCCCCAGGGCGGGTTTGACGAGCCGGATGTCCAGTGTCCGGACGAGATCCCAAACGAAGGCTGGTACACCTCCTCGGCGGTTTCCTTTGTGGCCCGTGCCTTTGCCGCGGTGCGCATGTCCCATGCCGATGCCCCGGCCCTGGCGGTGATCAGCAAGATATTGCGATCCATGTATCTGCATCGGGAAATTCGAGAGAAAGGTGGCGCATACGGCGGGTTTGCGCTGTTTAATGCCGAAAGCGGTATCTTTTCGTTTGCCTCTTATCGTGATCCGCACATTCAGGCGACCTTGCAGGCCTTTACCGGAGCCATGGAGTTTATTAATTCCGGGGAATTCAACAACGAAGATATTAAGGAGGCGGTTTTGCAGGTCTGTTCTGAAATCGACAAGCCGGATCCGCCCGGCCCGGCGGCCCGTAAAGCATTTTACCGCCGGATCGTTTCTTTGTCCGACAATGCGCGCAACCGGTTCAAGGCAGGACTGCTGGAAATCAGTCATAAAAAGATTCAACAGGTTGCAGAAAAATATTTTGATCCGGATTCAAAGGGCCATGCCGTGGCGGTTATTTCCAACAGGGAAAAGTTGGAGAAGGCCAATTATAAAATGGCGGATCACCCGCTGCAGTTGCATCGGATATGAACAAAAATCGCTGCACTCCGACATTCCGGGCTCAAGCTATCGTAGGGTGGGCTGTGCCCACCAAGTCGGCCGAAGACCTTTGAGATACGGCCTTATGGAATTTTGATTTAAGGCGTGTAGAACTCACGCATAAGTACGCGTAAAACCGGAAACAGGTTTTCGGTGTTTAAATAAATTTAGGCAAAAGTTGACAGCTCAGGCAATATCTATGAATTTAGTTGTAAATCGTTGTTTCCGGCTTAACGGGTGCTAATGCGTTCAAACAGCTACACGCCTTAAATCAAAACACCATAAGGCCTGTTGCCGCTTCATGGTGAAAAATAGTTTTAATTCGGGAGGAAAAATGGCAGAAAAAATTCGTATCGGCGCGTTGATTTCAGGGGGAGGCTCCAACCTGCAGGCGATTATCGATGCTTGTGAAAGCGGTGCAATAGATGCCGAAATGGTGTTTGTGGGATCTGACAACCCGGGCGCCGGAGGACTTGACAGGGCTGAAAAAAATGGCATCCCGACATTTGTGGTCGATTATTCGGCCATTATTAAAAGGGTCCGGAAAACACCCGCAAAGGCTCTTTTACCGGATGATTGCGACCTGGCCGATCTGATAGCCAGGCAGCACCTTGTTGCCGGTGATTCAGACGTGGGAAAGATAAAAACATTCATGCACAGCCGGGTAATCGCCGAAGCCCAACTGCTTGCGGCCATGGATGACCGGCCCTTTGATCTGCTGGTGCTGGCCGGTTTCATGCGCAATCTGACTCCCTATTTAATTGACCGGGTGAATATTGATCCTGCAAATCCGCGCATCATGAACATTCATCCGGCCCTGCTGCCGGCGTTTCCCGGTGTTGATGGATACGGGGATACCTGGCGCTATGGCTGTAAAGTGGGGGGATGCACCGTGCATTTTATCGATTACGGGGAGGATTCGGGGCCGATTATCGGCCAGAAGAGCTTCGAGATCCGTGTGGACGATACCCTGGATTCGATTAAAAAACGTGGTCTGGAGCTGGAATGGCAACTTTATCCGGAGTGCATTCAGCTATTCGCGGAAAATCGGTTGAAAACAGTGAAGATGACCTGGCCTCTGGATAATGTCCGGCATGTCCGGCGGACTGTGGTAAAGGTTGCACAGCCCATCTGAAGGCTCGTGGAAACGTTGACGGCTGCATTTTGACAATAAAACGAGAGGTTGGAATCATGACAAACATTTTTGATGATATTTTCCCTGGATCGGGCGATGAAATTACAACCATTGATTCTCATACCGCCGGAGAATATACGCGCTTGATTGTTGAAGGAGTTGGTCCAGTCGCCGGCCAAACCATGGCGGAAAAACTGGACACCTTTAAAAAAGATTTCGATCATATAAGGCTCATGCTTACCAGGGAACCCAGGGGGCACAACGGTATCCTTGCCGCCCTGGTGACCGAGCCTGTAAGTGAGGACGCCCGGTTCGGGTTGATTTACATGGATGCCAGACGATACCCTTACCTTTGCGGCCATGCAACCATTGGGGCTGTAGCGACACTTGCCCAGACAGGGGCGCTGGAACTAAACGAGGGAGACAACCATGTAAATATTGACACCCCATCGGGAACAATGACGGCTAAAACGGTTGTCAGCAATGGCAGGGTCGAATCCATTGCCATCACCATGGTGCCATCCTTTGTTTTTGAAACCGGACGAATGATCGACGTACCCGGATACGGCACAATCTCCATTGATCTGGTGTGCACAGGGGGATTTTTTGCCATGATCTCATCTTCGGATATCGGCATCGACCTTGTTCCCGAAAATAACAAACGCCTGATCGATCTTGGCATGAAGATCATTGACGCGGCCAATAACCAGGTGACGGTCTATCATCCTGAACGCCCCGAGGTGATCACTGTGGATGTTGCCGAATTCTACGATCCGGCAGGACATTCTGAACTAAAGGGTAAAAATGTGGTGATTTATGGAGAATCGCATTTAGACAGGTCTCCATGCGGCACGGGGACCGCGGCAAAACTGACGCTGCTGTACCATCGCAAGGCCTTGGGTGAAAACCAGGTGTTTACCAATTTCAGCCCATTGAACACATCATTTGAGTCCAGGATCATGCACACCACCACAGTGGGCGATTTTGATGCTTTGGTGACGGAAATAAAGGGTAGCGCCCATATAACCGGGATTCATAAATTTGTGCTTGACCCCGATGACCCCTTTCCCAAAGGATTTATTATTTAAAATGGTTGACAGAAATTTTCCGGATTTGATCCTGACCAATGCAAGAATTTATACCCAGGATGCCTTGCATCCAATGGCTGAAGCCGTTGCCATCTCAAAAAACAGAATAGCCGCAGTGGGCAGTGCGAGCGACATTCTGGCCATGGCTCTGCCTGAAACCCGGGTGATCGATCTTGACAAGCGGTTGTTGATCCCCTCGTTCACTGACTCCCATTTCCACTACTATGATTGGGCCGTGAATTGGGACAGTATAGACCTCGCTTCTGTATCATCTTTTGCGGAGATGAAAACAGCGGTGTCATCCAAAGCCGGACGTATGGGAAAGGGTAACTGGGTTTTGGGGCAGGGGTTTAATGAATCCGACTGGCCTGAAAATCGGATGCCGGACCGCCATGATTTGGACCAATCCGCTCCGAACAACCCTGTGTGTATCTGGCGGTGTGATCTCCATCTGGCGGTGGCCAATTCCCTGGCTCTGGCCTTGGCGGGCATTACGACAAATACCCCGGACCCTCCAGAGGGATATATTGCACGGGACAGTGATGGCAATCCCACAGGGGTTTTACGGGAGCTCGCCCCCAATCTTATCCGGAATGCCATTCCTTCCCAGTCAGAGGCGCGTATCATGGAGAGCATGGTACAGGGGTTTGGCAAGCTTCATTCCCTTGGGATTACCGGGATTCATGATGTCAGGCTCATGGGCGGACTGGATGGCGCCGCCTCGTTAAGGGCATGGCAGAAACTGAGGGAAAATGCCAGACTTGACATCCGGTGTCATGTGACTCTGCCCGGGGAGATGACCGACCAGGCCATTGCCTTGGGCCTCAGGACCGGCATGGGGGATGACCGACTGAGAATCGGTCATCTTAAATTTTTTGCCGATGGCGGTATGGGGGCACGAACCGCATGGATGCTGGAACCCTACCTGGATGCGGAACTGGGGATGCCGCTGACCCCGGTCGACAAGCTGAAGAGCGCCCTTGAAAAAGCGGATGCCGCTGGACTGAGTGTCATGATTCATGCCATTGGAGACCGGGCCAACCGGGAAGTTGTCCGCCTGTTTAAAGGGATTAAACAAAAAGGCAACAGTCAGGTCGCCATTCCCCACAGGATTGAACATGTTCAGATGATTCGTCCGGACGACCTTGAAACCTTGGCCGGGTTGGGAAATGTTGTGGCTTCATGCCAGCCCAACAACCTCAGCCTTGATATCTCCATGATCGAAATGAGCGTGGGAGACAAGAGCCGTTATACCTATATGCTCAAGAGCATCCTTGATCAGGGAGTTCCCCTGATTTTGAGCTCGGATGCCCCGGTGTGCAACCCGTCTCCCCTGGCAGGAATTTTTTCGGCCGTCACCCGAAAACGTATGGATAAAACGCCGAAAAACGGCTGGCACATGGAACAGGCTTTGAGCGTGGATGAGGCAGTAAAAGGCTATACCATCGCTCCGGCCATGGCTGCAGGCGTGGGACGGGATCTCGGGAGTATCTCAAAGGGGAAATGTGCAGATATGATTGTTCTTGACAAGGATATTTATACCATTTCTCCGGAAGAGATTTTGGAGACAACGGTTTATTTAACCGTGTTTGACGGTAAAATTGTGTATACCATTCATGACGATTGATCCCAGACATCTCAAGGCTATTTTTGATTTTTCCTCGGGTAGATTACTTCATTGTGGCGGTAGCGGGACCCTTACCGTCGCAGCCCCCACTTGATTCATTCTTGTATCTTATTATTTCAATCTATTGATTTAATAAAATTTTTTGCATATAATGAATGATTTATAAATGAATCAAAATAATTTTATTAAATATCAGAGTGTTATGCGAAATATTAGATGCATAAATGAATCAAACCTTTCTTTCATCATCACCATATAAAAAAAATTCCTTTTTTTTCAAATAGTTGCAAGTAATAACGATGCGTGGCATGTATATTGCTGTATCTTATTCAGACTAAGCTGTAAACAGGTTGCAGCCATTCGTCGGGCGTTCAAGCGGTTATCTATTTTTTTAACGCAAGGTACAAAGGAAATGTAGAGCCATGAAAAAAAGTTCCTGGAAACCCTGGGCACTGCTCTCCCCCTCTCTTACTGCTGTTTTTTTTCTGATGGTCATACCCGTATGCTTTGTTGTTGTGTACAGTTTCTGGCTGAGGGCGCCTACCGGCAGTGATATCCCGGCTTTTCAATTCGGGAATTACGCTAAATTTTTTGCTGATTTTTTCTATCCATCACTGTTGATCAGAACAATAAGAGTGGCCTTGGAAACCGTTGCATTGTGTCTGGTTATGGGATACATCCCCGCTTATTTTTTTTATCGAACGGAATCCAAGCTTAAACCGCTTCTCATGATTCTGATCATGCTCCCCTTCTGGATTAGTTTTATCATTCGGACCTTGAGCTGGATTAACATTTTAGGAGATTCCGGGCTGATCAACCATGTGTTGATAAAATTGGGCATCATCGCTTCTCCCCTGCCCATGCTCTACAATGAAGCAGCCGTACTCATGGGGCTTCTCCAGTATCTTCTTCCGTTTATGATCCTTAACATCTATGTGAGCCTGGACGGCATTGATAAAAGCCTGACGGAGGCGGCAACCTCCCTTGGCTGTACGGAGTGGCAGGCGTTTAAAGAGGTGACACTTCCGCTAAGTCTTCCAGGCGTCAGCGCAGGCTGTCTTCTCGTATTTGTACTGACCTGCGGAACCTATCTGCCCCCCATGATTCTGGGCGGGCCAGGCAATGACATGATCGCGAACCTGATATTCAAACGAATTATCGGGACCCTGGACTGGCCCTTTGGTTCCGCCATCAGTACGATCCTGATCGGGCTCTTGGGGGTTATTGTTTACACCTACAATCGATATCTGGGCATCAATCAGATTTTTAAAAGTCTTAAATAGGTGAAAAAATGAAATTTTTTTCCGGGTGGTCATTGATCAGAACCTACACACTGCTGGTCTATATCTGGATGTTCACGCCTATTGTTGCCGTTGTATTACTCTCCTTCAACCCCCAGCAGTTCGGCTCTTTTCCCATGGAAGGATTCAGCCTGAAATGGTATATACGACTTGCCCATAATGCAACCATCCTCGGCGCCTTTAAAAATTCTCTTGTTTTAGGTTCCCTTACTGCGATTCTTGTCACCGCCATCGGCATACCCGCCGCCTTGGCCTTTGTACGGTATGATTTCCCGGGAAAGGAGACCTTGAACACGCTCCTTCTGGCGCCGATTATGATCCCGGAGGTTGTTCTGGGTGTCGCCCTGCTTCTGTTTATCCGCTGGCTTCAGCAGCCCAAAAGCTTTGCATTGCTGCTCATCGGCCATGTTGTGCTGACCTTGCCCTATGTGCTTCTGGTGGTACAGGCGAGGCTTGTGGGTATCAAACGGGAATATGAAGAAGCGGCCCTCTCCCTTGGGGCAAATCCGTTTCAGACGTTCAGGGAGATTACCTTACCCCTGCTTGCTCCCGCAGTTTTTGCCGGTATGCTTTTTGCGTTTACAATCTCTTTTGATGATGTTACCGCCACGTTGTTCTGGGCAACTGCGAGAAATCAGACAGTTCCTGTAAAAATATTCGGAATGCTGAGAAATTCCATCAGTCCTGAAATAAATGCCCTGGGGGCAGTCATGATCGTTCTTACCGTATCTCTTCCCCTTGTGGCGGGTTATGTATTACGGAAATTTGCCCGAGGAGCGGGGAAATAGAAAAAAGCGGATTCCCCGGGCTGAAATATTTACTTAACAACAAAATAAGGAGGCAACATTCATGGAAAAAAATCTGAGTAAAAATTTAGATGCGGCTTATGACAAGTTTAAAGAAAAAAAGATTTCCAGGCGGGATTTTGTAAAATATCTCGGTATGGCCGGAGCAGCCGCGGGACTTGTGGGTGGCCCCTTTGGCATGGCGGGCAACGCATTTGCAGCCAAGTCAATCACATGTCACAGCTGGGGAGGATCCACATCGGAAGCTTTGAGAAAGTTTGCCTTTGATCCTTTTACCAAGGCCACCGGTATAAAGGTTGTCGATGCCGCCTTCACCGGAATGGATACCTTTTTAACCCAGGTCAAGGCATCCATTCCCCCGGGAGGAGAATTCAATATCGCCCATTTGAGTGCGGTGTTTGATTATGCCAGATATACCGATTTAGGCTTTGGCGTTATTCTGGATGAGAGTAAAATCCCCAATCTGAAAAACGTTATACCTAAAATGACAGATACCTTGCGAAAAATCACAAAGGGCACCCTCTCTGCAGTCCCCTACGATCTTGGGCAGACCGGTATCGCCTATAATACGGATAAAATCTCCAGGGCAAAGGCTGAAAAACTGGGCGCGTCTCTTCTCTGGGACAAAGATCTCAAGGGCAAGCTTGGGAGCTGGGGAGGGGATTTCAGGACAAATATGTGGTATGCAGCCTTGCATACCGGCCAGAGCCCCAACAATATCACCGATCTCAATGCAGTATGGGATGCTCTAAAAGAGCAGCGGGGATTGATGAAAAAATACTGGTCATCAGGGTCTGAGCTCATGAGTCTTCTGGGGAATGGTGAAATTTATGCTACCGTGGCCTGGTCAGGCCGGGTGGCAGCCCTTCAGAAGCAGGGGCATCCTATTGGCTATCTTGCCCCTGAGGGCACCTATTCCTGGATGGAATACATGTATGTTATCAAGGGAACCGACCTTGATGTTGCCCAGAAACTTTTGAACTTCATGCTGGAACCTGCCGCAGCCATTGCCGTGGCAAAAGGACAGAATTACCCACCGAGTCTTGATCCTAGAAAAGTGCCTATGCCGGATGCTGTTAAAAAGTTGCCCGCATTTGATCCTACAGGAAAACTCGATGGCTATCTCTTTGCCGATCCTGTCTATTGGAACAGCCATCAGATTGAGTGGGCGGAAAAATGGGACCGGGTTAGGGCAGGGGCATAATCCGGCTGAAATGGAAGATTAAAATGACCGGCACCCGGGTGCGCCGATTTGACCGGTTCATGCGCGCACCGGGTGCCTCAATAACTTTAACCATAGTCGTCTTTTGGTCTGTGGCAGCGTTACGCTTCACTGCGTGTCTACGTTGTAAAGCCCACATACGTAAACTATGTGACCTTCAACGCATCATAGGCGAGCCGGAATTTAAGCCCAATTTTAGGATACTTGTTGTTTTTCGCGACTCCAACTTCTCAACTGGCAACTGCTAATTTTTTTGGGAGGATTTATTTTGACTGAAAAGAAAGATCCCGCTTTTGTAAAATTCAAAGGAATTATTAAACGATTTGGAGAAGTTACGGCGGTTGAAAAGATGGACCTTGATATTCCTGAAGGTTCTCTTGTCACGCTCCTTGGACCGTCCGGATGTGGCAAGACAACCCTGTTGCGAATGCTTGCAGGACTTGAGACCCCTACTGAAGGCGATATACTTATTAAGGGAAAGCGAATAAACGATACCCCCATTTATAAAAGAAATTTGGGCATGATATTTCAAAATTATGCCCTCTTCCCCCATAAAACCATTTTTGACAATTTGGCCTTTGGTTTGAAATACAGAAATGTTCCCAAAAAGGTTATCAGGGAAAAAGTGCTCAATGCTTTGGAAATGGTCAGGCTCCCCGGTGTTGAAAACAGGATGCCTGCTCAGCTTTCAGGCGGCCAGCAACAGCGCATTGCTCTAGGCCGTGCTATTGTCATAGAACCGGACGTGCTTCTTATGGATGAACCATTGTCGGCCCTTGATGAAAATTTAAGGGAAGATATGCGCCGAGAAATTGACAATCTCCAGCAGAACCTGGGAGTCACCACTATTTTTGTCACCCATGACCAGAGGGAAGCGTTGTCCATGTCTGACAAAATTGTGGTGATGAAAGACGGCATAAAACAGCAGGAAGGTAGTCCTGAAGAGGTTTACAACAACTCTTGCAACCATTTTGTAGCCGATTTTCTGGGACATTCCAATTTTGTCGATTCAACCGTATTGGAACAACAGGGCCGGCGGGTCAAGGTCAGGGTAGAGGGCAACCGGTCGTTTATCACCAGCCCATCCCGGGAAGAGGTATTTAAGCCGGGCGATAAAGCGGAGGTTGTGATCAGGGCGCAAAAAGTTACTGTCGGCCGCCGAGCTGAATTTGAGGAATCGTCATCACTCAACTTTTTTTTTGGCGTTATCAGAGACCGGAGTTACATGGGTGGAGAGGTCAGTTATTTTGTGGAGCTTGAAAACAAAAGCATCATTCATGTGATCAGTTTTGTAAAACAAAATTCTTTCAAGCGTGGAGAGAATGTTTTCCTCCAAGTGGCTCCTGAGCACTGCCGGCTGCTTAAAATCCAGTAATTTCGGCATCCGGTGTTCAACTCGATAATACATCCCATTTCGGGGAAAAGTGTAAATTTGTGAATAAAGGGCACCAACCAATTCATACCTGTTTACTATCCTACCCCGAACCCGAATCCCGGTATATGAAATATGTCCCTCCGGACGGCAGGAACGGGGCTATTGGGAAAACAGCCCAGCGCTATGGAGGACGTCAGTGAAGGACGCGCAGGATTATACCGTTACTATCGGCAATTTCACCTCTATCAAGAGATCCCTTGATCCTGACTATGGTTATATTATTTTTGAGAAAAAAAGGGAGCGCCGGACATTGTTATTTTTTTTAGAGGATTCTTCGCTTTTTGAGTTTCTTGAACGATCAGGTTTTTTGTGGCAATTTTATTTTGATGACTGCATGGGGCAGGACTATCTTGTCATGCAGTGCAATGCCGGTAAAGAAGAGGAGGTGATGGCGTCTATTCTTGCCCAGGGGCTCCCTGATGATATAAACTACTACCTGTTTAAAGCCAAAGAGAGAGCAAAATGAACTTATCTGACAATTATCTCTTCTATCAGACACGAAAGCAGTTGCCTGTGATCAAAAAGGCAGAGGGTATTTTCATGTGGGACCACACCGGCAAGGAATATATTGATGGATGTTCCGGTGCCGTCATTTCAAACATTGGTTATGGAAACAAACGCATTGCGCAGAGAATTGCACAGCAGGCCCAGGAGACCTTCTTTGCCTATAGGATTCATTTTGAAAACCAGCCGGCCATGGATCTGGCTCGAAAACTGGTCAGCCTTTCCGCGTCACATCTGAAAAAAGTTTTTTATGTGTCAGGGGGATCTGAGGCGGTGGAGTCCGCCATGAAGCTTTGCCTGCAATATTTTCACAACAAGGGGCAGGGGGCAAAACATCTGTTTATCTCAAGGAGGCCCAGTTATCACGGCTGCACCCTCGGTGCTCTGGGCATCACTTCCTACGCGCCTCTGGAAGCGCCATTCAAGGCTGCGGTAAAGGCCAACCCTAAAATTCCTGCTCCGTTTTGCTATCGATGCGCCTATGACATGGTTTATCCAGCCTGTGGTCTTCGCTGCGCCCATGCACTGGAAGAGTCTATCCTGGACCATGGTGCGGAAAATATTGCCGCCTTTGTTGCAGAACCTGTAGGGGGGGCAAGTACAGGGGCCACCGTTCCCCCCGGAGAGTATTTTTCAGTAATTCAATCCATCTGCAGGCGTTACGATATCATGCTGATTCTTGACGAAGTCATGACAGGATTCGGCAGGACAGGAAAATTTTTTGCCTATGAGCACTGGGATGTTAGAGCCGATGTTGTTGCCCTGTCCAAGGGAATGGCCTCGGGCTATTTCCCTCTGGGTGCCATTATTACATCAGATGAAATTGTAGATGTGATACTGGACGGAGGAGGCTTTGCCCATGGTCATACCTATGCCGGGAACCCCATGGCCTGCGCCGTGGGAGAAGAGGTTCTCAACGTTATTTTGGAAAACAATCTGGTATCCAATGCCGCGGTGATCGGTAATCATCTAAAGCAGGGGCTGAAAACCCTCCAAGACAGTCATCCGATCATTGGGGATGTCCGTGGACTGGGCCTGCTGCTGGCCATTGAACTTGTTAAGGATCGGCAGACCAAGACGCCCTTTGCGTCCGACGTCTCTGCCAATCTTGCGCTAGCAGATGCTGCATTTAACCATGGCCTGATCATCTATCCGAGAAAATCCATTAACGGGTTTAAAGGGGATCACCTGCTGGTGGCACCGCCGCTGATTACTACGGGATCCGAGGCAGACACCATTCTTGAACGGCTGGATACAGCCCTTACTATCGTTGAAAAAGCCCTGATGTAGCAAAGTACTTTACTTCACAGATGCCTCGGATGACTCTTTTCGGCCGTTTCGGAAAAATGCCGATAAATGCGAGTTGCCATGATGAAACAGGATACCCATGAAGACAATTGATAAAAGAACATCCCTGGACCATGCCATGAAAAAAATCAACAGCGGGCAGACCATCATGGCCGGCGGGTTTGGTGTCCCGGGAACCCCGTTTACGCTGCTCCAGGGACTCCTGGACAGGAACCTGAAACATCTGACCCTGATCAAAAATGAAGCAAATGAAGACGGCATGGGATTATCAAAGGTAATTGAAGCCGGTATGGCGGATAGGTTGATCACCTCCCATTTAGGATTGAACAGCACGGTCATTAACATGATGAACGATAAAAATATTCAGGTTGAATTCTTTCCCCAAGGCATTCTGGCGGAAAAAATACGGGCAGGAGGCGCCGGCCTTGCAGGGATACTAACCGATATTGGGATGGATACCCTGATCAGCAAGAATAAGCAGATGGTAATAATGGATGACACCCCCGTCATTGTGGAGAAATCCCTGCGGGCGGATGTGGCCCTTGTCCATGCTGCAAAAGCGGATAGAGCTGGAAATTTGATGTTTGAAAAAAGCGCCAGGAATTTTAACCCCATTATGGCCATGGCGGCCGACCTGGTTATTGTTGAAGCCGAAGAGATCGTTCCCACGGGTGCCATGGCCCCCGATGCCATTCACCTGCCCTGCGCCTTTGTGGACCACGTTGTTTTAATTAAAAATTTGACCAGTGCATATGGGGTTTTAAAAAGCCATGTCATACAAGCATAAAATCGCCAAACGGGCCGCGCAGGAGATCCGCCCGGGAGATGTCATCAATTTTGGTATCGGCATCCCCATTCTTGCCATGAAATACCTTTCCGAGGATATGCCGGTATTTATCCATTCTGAAAACGGTATCTTGGGCATGGGCCGGACCTGTACTTCCGGAGATGAAAACAGAAACCTCATTGATGCCGGGGGGGGCTACCCCACCTTGGTTACCGGCGCATCCTTTTTTGACAGCGCTCTCTCTTTCGCCCTTGTAAGGGGCGGGCGTCTGGATGCGGCTTTTCTGGGAACGCTGGAAGTTTCCCAAGAGGGAGATCTGGCCAATTGGATCATTCCGGGAAAATTCGCACCGGGCATCGGCGGGGGAATGGAGCTGGCCCAAAAGGCCAAACGTCTGATCATTACCACCACCCACACCAGCCGAAAGGGGGAGCCAAAAATCCTGACCCGCTGCACCCTCCCCCTCACCGCCAGGCGATGTGTCAACCGGATTATCACGGAACTTGCCGTGATGGATGTCACCGACAGAGGGCTGGTCCTGAAAGAGCTTGCTGTTGAAACCACATTGAATGATGTGATTCGGAAAACCGGCGCGCCTTTGATCATTGAACAGGATAATGAGATGGATATCCCAAAATTCTGATCAATAAAAACAGGATGCAGTAAACAGGGAAAGCCAATAATGAATAAGTATGAAAAGAAAATAGTTGATACGGTCGAATCTTTAACCGACGATATTCTGGATTTTACATGCCGTCTGGTTAAACAGCCCAGTACCCTTGGAAATGAAGCCGGCGCCGTGGCTGTTATGGAAGCCGAGCTTAAACAGCTTGGATTTGAGCCCCGGAGAATTCCCATCAATGAAGAAACGCTCAAAGATCACCCCGGCTTTGCCCCGGTCCCCTGGGAATATACCGATAAAAGCAATGTGCTGGCTGTGATCGAGTCGGACACCCATGACGGCAGAAGCCTTCTGTTTAACGGCCATCTTGATGTCGTCAGTGCTAAGCCGTTGAGTTTTTGGGATCAGGATCCCTATGTGCCCAGAATTAGCAACGGATGGATTATGGGCCGGGGGGCTGGAGATATGAAATCCGGAGTCGCTGCTATGACCTATGCCGTCCATGCGGTCCAAAAGGCGGGATTTTCTTTTAAAGCCCCGGTAACTATCGAGGGCGTGATTGAAGAAGAATGTTGCGGCAATGGCTCCCTGGCCTGCATGGCTGCCGGTTTTGATGCCGATGCGGTTCTTATCCCCGAACCCTTTGGTCCCACCATTCAGACCTGCCAGGTGGGAGTTCTCTGGTTCAAGGTGACCATAAAGGGAAAACCGGTACATGTGCTGGAAGCAGGTGCCGGATCCAATTCCGTGGAAAAGGCCTTTCCCCTGATCCAGGCGCTTCGGGATCTTGAAACCCGGATGAACCGGGAAAATGTTCCCGAGTCTTACATGCACATCGACCATCCCTTGAATCTGAACATCGGTATTATCAAGGGAGGAAACTGGGCATCCACGGTTCCTGCTGAAACGGAATTCCATGCCCGGCTCTCCTATTTCCCGGGGACGCCTTTTGTGGAGGTCAGGAAAAAAATCGAGCAAACTCTCATGGAAGCAGCCGGCAAAGACGACTGGTTGAAAAAGAATATTCCCACGGTTGAGTTTTACGGCTTCCGGTCGGATGGTCATTGCGTCAGCAGAGATCTTTCCTGTTTTCAAATGTTGAACCAGTGTCACCGTGAATTCACAGGCAAGGATGCCGAGGAACATACGTCCACCTGCACTACTGATTTGAGAGCTTTTCATTTTTTTGGCAATGGCCAGGCCACCTGCTTTGGCCCTGTAGCCGAAAATATCCACGGGGCGAATGAACGGGTCAGCATTGACAGTATTATCCATATCGCAAAAACCTATGCATTGTTTGCTGCACGATGGTGTAGAATAAAGGAAAGTTAAATGAAGGACGTCGTTATTGCAGGAATTGCGATTTGACAAAAAATCGGATTGCTCGGGATGGAAAATTCACATCCTCATGGCAATTGAGGCGTCTGGTTTCTTAAAGTTTTTTGATTTAGGAGCGAATCAATACTCTTTTTTCCCCAAATCAATGCCATGTTTTTTTAATTTTCGGACCACGGTTGGCTGGCTGATACCCAAAAAAACGGCTGCTTCACGGGTGGTACCGCACCGGGTGGCAGCCTGTATGAGCATGTCATATTCCACAGATCGAAGTTTTTCCGGAAGGCCGGGATTTTCTTCAAAGAATTGCAGTGGTGCGGCCGGGACCTTTACTGATGCGGTGGCCCGGATAATATAATCATCCAGAAATCTGCGGTCACACATGACCACAGCCTGTTTGACAATATTGATCAGCTCCCTGACATTCCCTGGGAAAGCGTAGGATTTAAGCGCTTCATAGGCTTTGTAACCAATAAAGGTCCGGCGATTGTACTTTTTATTGTACCGTTTCAGGCAGATCCCCACCAGTTCAAGAATATCTTCAGGCCGGTCCCTTAAGGGCGGGATGGACAGAGTAAAGGTATTGAGCCGGTGGAAAAGATCCAGCCTGAACTGTTTTTGCAATGTTCTTTTGTCCAGGTTCCGGTTGGTGGCGGCAACAATGGTGCAGTCAATCTTTTTGGCAATTGTACCGCCAACCGGCATGATTTCGAGGTCATCCAGGTATTTTAACAATTTGGCTTGGACCCTCAGAGGCAATTCACCGATCTCATCCAGAAAAAGCGTGCCGCCATGGGCAAGTTCAAAGAGTCCTGCCTTGCCGGTTTCCCTTGCACCGGTAAACGCCCCTTTTTTATATCCGAACAATTCCGCCTCCAGAAGATTTTCCGGCAGGGCGGGACAATTGATCTGGATAAACGGTTTTTTACCCCGGGAACTGTTTTTATGGATAAATTTGGCCAGCAATCCCTTGCCTGTGCCGGACTCCCCCTGAATCAGGATATTGGAGGCATTAATTTTGGCCAGTTTCAAGGCCAGCCGCAAGGTCTGTTTCATGGAACTGCTCTGGGCTACAATATTATTTTCCTTAAGTTCCAGCAGTGTAAGTTCGGTCAGCTCATCCCTCATTTTTTCCGACTCCTGCCGGACCTGGGCAAGCTCCCGCCTCATGTTCTCGATCAGGGAGATATCCCGTTCATTGACCACCACAAAGGAAATCTCACGGTCATCGTTAAATACCGGAGTACCGGTAACCAGAAGAGTATATCCCGACCTGGGGGTGGTCTGGATCAGGCTGACCTGCCGATGTGTCTCTAAAACCTCCTGGGTGGCGGACCGGTTAATCTCCCCTTCTTTGACCAGAGCTTTAACATCCCTTCCCAGAATCTCCGAAGCCCTGATGCCGTTGAGTTTTTCAGCGGCCCGGTTCATCTTAAGGATCCTGCCCCGGGCATCACAGATCATTAACCCATCTGCGGACCGGTCAAAAATAGTTTTCAGATACTGTAGGTCCTTATGGCTCATGCACGATTTTTCCGTTAAAAATGGTCAGGTTAACCTTTGTTCCCTGTATCAGCCCTATTCAGGGATCTTGTTCATGCGTTTGCGTGTGGCAGTCGATCAAATGCCAGATCATTTGCACCAGTTCGCACAGTTCTCCCATCGACTTTTTTCTACCACTTTTAAATTCGTATATCAAGGAAACGTAAACTTCGTTGCACCTTTTCTTCTTCTTATCCAGTTCAGGGCACGGCGGATTCTTTTCATTTTGAGCAACATCAGTTCCAGTCTTTTTTTCCCGGGAAAATTCATGAGCGCCACCCCGACAATAATTGTCAAAAGGCCCTGGCCTGGAATGAACAGCATGATGATACCTGCCGCGATAAGCAAAGCGCCGACCATATTCTTGAGCATCAGAAGACAAATATGGGGCAACAGCGGCAAGGTCTGAAGGAGGCCGGGGGTTGTTTCCAGAAAATAATCTCCCGGCATTCTGGCGATGATCAGGGGAAGGGTGACAAAGCTCACGGCAAAGGTGACAAAGGAGAGTCCGGATAAACCAATTATAAAAAAAGAATTGCCCGACAGTGCGGTCACCCATTGAACAATCAAGGTGGTCTCGCCACCAATAAGAGAAATAAGATAATCCGATATTATCATTTTCCGCGCCCCTTACAACCATGTGCGATTTGTTTTACTTAAAATAGTTCTAACAGTCAACGCGTTTGTTGCCAGAAATATCGTCAACTCTTCAAGCGCATATTCATCTATTTCAATCTCGCTTTGTTCGATCAGTTCGGCAAGACGCACGGCGGCATCCAGCATCTTGTCATATCTGTCCGCTTCTGTTTTTGAAATCCCGGGCATATGGTTATTTACATTGTTTCGGATAAAATGGATTAAAAAATCAAAATGTCACAGGTGAATAAGCCCTGCATTACACAAGGCCTGCCATCTTTTGGCGCGGATACACGCTATGCCCCCTGAAAAGGCTGCACACCGCTGTAAACTGTGACGGGAGATGCTTATTTGCTTTTGGGTTTGCTTTTTACCGCTTTGGTTTTTTCTTTTACAGGCGCGGGTTTAGCTGCTTTTTTTTCATCAGCCGGTTTGGGCGGTGGCGCTATGGGTTTTACGTTTTTGAGAATTTTGGTGACCTCGGGCCCATTTTTGGATAGAAAAACAGACAACGTATCGATTGTTTTTTCGTCAAGATCAATATCTGTCCCGTTTTCTTTGATAAACCGGGACAGTGCTTCGGCGGCTTCCAGCATTTTGTCATATGCCTCGGCCTCTTTTTTAACCGTAAACACCTGATCCAGTTCAACGCCATTTCTAACCACAATATACCTTGTTATGACGGCCATGGTGAACGCTCCTTTTTTTCTCGTTATCGCCTGTCTTTGTTATGTACTCAAATAAACGCAAACAAAATTGGAAGAACACAGCATATACGCTGCCGTACGGTTTTCATTTTCAAAAATGGAGATGACTATTTCAAACAAAACTCACTATGAAACATAGCGTAATAGACTCGATAACAAGAAAAAAGTCAAGGCTGCCGAGTCGGTGGCGGTTATCGCCTGAGCACCCGGATCCAGCGCCAGACATTTAAGAGGCCCATCAATGCATTGGCTACATAGGTCAGGGCGCAGGCGAGCAGGATTTTCCTGGCGGCCGGAATATCCTCTGTGGGAATATAGTCGCCCGAGGAGAGCAGCGGCATGGCCCGGTTGAAGCTGGCATCCAGCTCCGAGGGCAGGGTGAGCAGATGTACCAGTACGGGGATGCAAAGGGTGGCAAAGCCCCCCAGAAACATCAGCAGGCCCGCTGCCGGCACCCGGGTGATGATGGTAAATACCGGCACCACCATCATGATACCGGCACCGATTTTCTCCAGTTTTACCGCCGTACCGATCATGCGGGTGCGGGTTTTTAACGGCGGATATTGGTCATGGTCCTGAATGGCATGCCCCACCTCGTGGGCCGCCACGACTACGGCGGTGAGGGTCTTGCGGCCGCAGCGCTCAGTTGACAGACGAACCGTTTTTGTTTCAGGGTCATAATGGTCTCCGAGGGCGGTGGATTCCACGGTCACGTCGCGCATATCCAGCCGGTCCAGGAGCAGATGGGCCAGTTCAAGGCCGTTGCCGGAAAAATATTCATCCCGGTTATAGCGAGTTAATACACGCCGGGCCCACAAGCTGGGGCCATATAGAACCACAATAGCCAGTATGATCAGAAGAAAAATCATTTTATCCTTAATGCTCTTGTAACCGTTATTTGAAATGGCGCCGTAAAATTTTCTTATACAAGGCATGCGCCAATTTTACCACAGGTATATAGTTGGTATCCCGAGGATAAAATTTTGAGCAGCACACCAGGATTCGGCGAAAAGACCGTTTCCGTATGGGCACAGGGTAACAAAATAAGGCGCTGGGTTCAACCCGGTTGACGGTTTCCTGATGATTTGCAGCCGATGGTGCCCGCAGAAAATGACCATCAGGCCTTATGGTCATGGCTCGTTTTTTGATAAAGCGCCTTTTTTGAAGGGTTGATTTCACAGGCATGTATGGTATCCTATACTTAGAAACACATTGATTGCGGGAGGAAACAATGAGGTCAACAAAATTACAGTTCCAGGGCAGCCAGGGCAACTTGTTGTCGGCCCAACTGGACCTGCCGGTGGACGGCAGTCCCATGGCCTATGCCCTGTTTGCCCATTGCTTTACCTGTACGAAAAATTTAAAGGCGGTGGCGTATATCAGTCGTGCCCTGACCCGGCAGCGCATCGGGGTTTTGCGGTTTGATTTTACCGGGCTGGGGGACAGCGAGGGGGATTTCGCCGATACCAATTTTTCTTCCAATGTGGGGGATCTGGTGGCGGCGGCACGGTTTCTCGAAGCAGACTATGCTGCACCGCGCATCCTCATCGGCCATTCCCTGGGAGGGGCCGCCGTGTTGCAGGCGGCGGCAAAGATTCCGGCCTGCAGGGCCGTTGCCACCATCGGGGCCCCAGCCGATCCAAAGCATGTCAAACGGCTGCTGCACGATCATGCCCATGTGATCGCCGAAAAAGGCGAAGCAATGGTCACCCTTGAGGGGCGTGATTTTAAAATCAAAAAGCAGTTTCTCGATGACCTGGAACGGCCCCGCATGGCAGCGATCATCAAAAATTTGAAAAAAGCGTTGCTGATTTTCCATTCCCCAGTGGACCAGATCGTGGGTATTGAAAATGCGGCCGGCATTTTTAAGGCAGCGCGTCATCCTAAGAGCTTTGTCTCCCTGGACAGAGCCGATCACCTGCTGACAGACCCCGCCGATGCCGAATATGTAGGCATTGTGACGGCGGCCTGGGCCCGCAAGTACATGGGCCGTCCCGCTGCGGAAAAGGCCCTGAAGCCGCCCGTTGATCCGCGCGTGACGGCCCGCATCGGCAGGTCCGGGTTTCGCACGGAAATCATGGCCAACGGGCTTTCCCTGGTGGCCGATGAACCCCTGGCTGTGGGGGGCACCAATACCGGTCCGACGCCCTATGACTATCTAACCGCCGGGTTAGGGGCCTGTACGGCCATGACCCTGCGCATGTATGCGGACCGGAAAAAATGGCCCCTGGAAGAAGTGGTTGTCCATCTGTCCCATGCCAAAGTCCATGCTGCCGATTGCCAGGCCTGTGAATCAAAAGAAGGCCGGGTGGACCGGATCGAGCGGGAAGTGACCCTGGTGGGTGATCTGGATGAGGCCCAGCAGCAGCGTCTCCTGGAAATCGCGGACCGCTGCCCGGTCCATCGCACCTTGAAATCCGAAATCATGATTGACACCCATTTGAAACGCTGACCATGGTCGACTGGTTTGTCTACATGATCCGGTGCAGCAACAATGCCCTGTATACCGGCATTACCACCGATGTCGAAAGAAGAATTGCAGAGCACCGGTCAGGGAGGGAGCCGGCGCTCAGCCAAATATACCCGGTTTTCAGCCGCTGTGGAACTGGTCTACCAGGTAAAGCTGGACCATCGAAGCCTGGCGGCAAAAGCGGAATATCAGATCAAGCAACTGACCAAGGCAGACAAGGAAACCATTGTGCGGGAGGCCTTTCCCTGCCCCCTGCTGCTGCGGTTTTTAGGGATTGAGCCTGGTCCCTGACATCTGATCTACCATGAAGTCCCGGTCCCAGGGCCAGCGTGGGTGCCATGATGGGCGCTTCCCATTTCATCGGGTTGAATGCCGCCCTGCAGTTTTGATCCGGGTGCGCCTGGTGTGACGCCATTTCTCAATTTTACGAAAATGGGGTGAAAGTTATTGCCTGCAGGACAACAGCGATACGGTTTCTATGCCGGATTAACCATAATAAATTTAATTTTTTGACATATGCCCAAAAGGTCTGTATAGATTTAAATCGATCCTAAAATCACTCTTGCTCTAAACCCTTAACAAAGGACGGGCAGACCCAATGGATAAAAAAAACCCCATTTCTCAATGAATGCTGAGAGGTGGGGTTCTGTTGTTTGTTTTAAACCGGGCAGATTGTCGGCGAATATTAAAGAAAAGCGGGATATGCTGATATTTTATTTGTGGAAGAATCCGGGGATGGGCCACCGGCAAATACGGGAGGTGTTTGGTTTAACGTATTCTTTCGTTAGTAAAATTGTTACAAGCTTCTGAAAGCGATATGCAAAAATAGTGATCTGGAAAAAAATACTAAGCGTTATTACAAAATTCAAGGTTTGACCCCAGGCATTATGGGTAGCAGAGTTATGCGCCTGACGGGGTGTCGCCTGTCAGGTTGACGATCCGGTAAAAAGGATCTGAACCGAGGAACCGTATGAGGGAAATCTTCACGTACGGATCTGTGGGGAGGGCGCCGGGTAACCGGTGCCTTTACCCGGAACTCAGACGGGAACTTCGCTGCGCTCCGTTCCCGCCGGTGAAGGTTGGGCATACAGGAGAAAATTTCTAAATGGTATTCTTGAGTAGTCTGCCAGAAAAATATGTCGGAAAGCAGATTGAAATAGATTGTGTCGACATTGAAATCCATCGTTTTGAAGACCATCAACCTCCTATTTTCAAAGGACCCGGAGTTATCCAGGGCAATAAGGCAGGACGTCTATCATATAAAGTGTACAATCAGATTCAGGTCAATGAAGAAATCTTCACATATTTGAAGCAAATTAGAGAAGAGGACGATCCGAAAAAAACAAACCTTACGCTATTTGCAGAAGGCTATGACGGATTGAAATGGAATGGGGGCTGGTCAATACCGAGGCTGAACATATTCCATGCACCGAACTTGCTGGTTGAGGGGGAGTTCGATCAACTGGCGACACGAGTTGAGAAGCAAGAAGGAGGTCCAACCACAAATTCCACTGAATTGATTTTTTCAGATCATTTTGACCTGCCATTGGCAGGGACGGTCAAGGTACAAAGCTTCCATGGCAAAGAGATTATCTCAACCAGCTATTGGGGAGATCATCACGAGGTTGTTTTTGATGACTCTGCAATCAAATTTCAGAAAAGTCCGGATAAGTCCAGACTTCATGTAACAGCTTCTAACAGTGACTGCTTTACCCCGCCATACGTTGAAAACTGGATTCCAGAAGCTCTAACCTTCATTACTGCACGACCACTTTATCCCAGAATGATCATTCGTCACTTTGAGAAGGATGCCCTATTATTCATTAGAGAAACGCCTATGTCTATCGAAAGTGGAATGCTACCCCCATTCTCCAGTGGACCAGACACCAGAGATTTTTTTTGGAAAGCATTTTGTGCCTACTTGAGCAAATGCAAGTCGGTTCAACAATTTGAGCCTCTCGATATGACAAAAGGCTTTTATGCGTTGTGCCTGGCCGGTAAAGGGACGCTACAAGGTTTTCTTATTTCATTGTCAATTTACATAGAGTTTTGTGTAAATCTCATCTTCTCTTCCTCGGAACAGGGTGCCTCAGAGGAGGACGATTACAAAAAGAAGGTTAAGGACCTTGTTCAGCATGTCGGTGCGTGGGACCGAGACGATAAGATCAGAAAACGGGCCAAAGGCCTTCTATCTATGCTTTACACACCCTCGTTGCCAAAGAGGATGGATGTTCTTGTCGAACAAGGAATAATAACAGAAACACAAAAAAATACTTGGAAAAAAGCCAGACCATATCTAGCACATGGGAACGTCATTGATTTCAAAAAGGAGGAAGAATTCTGGCATATCCGCAACCACCTTATTTCAATGGTTTACAGGCTGATTTTCAGGATAATCGGTTACAAAGGTCTCGTGTTAGATTATGAAGGAAGTAAGTTTGCACATATCCCTTATGAGTGGAATGAACCAAAGCAGTCTTGATCATGAAACTGGTCCAACGAAAAAGGATTGTGTGATCGCAGCGAACCACGATCTTATCCGGTGGTTGAACAAGCCCGGTAGTGGCTGAGTTGACTGTATATAAAAAAATATCTTTTTTTGAACAGGGGCAGGAGATCCGTCTCCAGGAATCGTGAAACAAGGCGTTGTATATCCAAATCATATCACACGATTCGCGAAACCGGTAATTACTGCTATCTATTTCCATTCAGGTGAATTTTTTAGGGGGTAAAAAATAATATCGTGGTCCAGTTCAGATTATGCCAGTTAACACAGATTTTTAACAGTCTGTTTTTTATGTGATACTCTCAACGTATGTGTACAAGACATGAAGGCAAATATTTGGTTGGATAACATTACAAATGAGATGTTATCCAGTTTTACATAATCACTTGTTGGGTCAATAAGGGAGGGGACGAAAATGAGTGTTGATTTTCATTTTCTTAATGTCGGTTATGGAGACTGCACGATAATTTATTGGCCTGAAAGGACTGCTGGAGACAAAACAAAAAATGAACGAATTATGATGATGAATATGAGAATGTACTTGAATACTATAAAACAAATTTCAGGAATTCTAACGGTTCCATAAAACCAATCTTTCGCTTTGTTTGTTCACATCCACATCAAGATCATATATGTGGAATTAAGAAACTGTTTGACGACAATGGGATTAAAATTCTTAACTTTTGGGATTTGAGCCACTCATTTGAACCTTCAGATTTTGAAGGGCATCCAACACACAAAGAAGACTGGCAAGCATACGAAACGCTTGGGGGGCCGTCATCACCGGCTACTGTCCTCAAACTCAAAAGAGAAACAACGCCTGGTAAATTTTGGAACAAAGAAGGGGACAGAATTACAGTTCTTTCTCCATCATCAGCTCTTATTGAGCACGCCCACTATAAAAAAGATGGTTCAAAAAGAGCTCCCGACGCCGTCGAGATTGATGAAATGTCCTATGCACTGGCCATCCAAGTAAATAAACGCACAGTAGTTCTCGCTGGTGATGGTCGTGCCACTCCAACGTGGGATAATATATATGAAAACTGCAAGTCTACTCTCAAGAATTGTTATGTTCTAAAAGCTGGTCACCACGGGCATGAATGCAGTTTCCACGAGGAGGCAGTGGAATTGATGAACCCGGTTGTCATTGTCCTGTCAAACAGTGAAGAGGAAAACAAGTCTCACGGGGCTGAAAAGGAGTATAAACAAGCATGTCCTGATGCTCTGATTTGCAAAACATGGGAAGGGACAGTAATTGTGCAGGTACCATTTGATTCCACGCATAAAATTCAGGTCGGGAGAGCGTAGAAATATGTCCGATAATTATTTAAAGAAGGCGAATACTCCGACCTTAATCGTGTATCTAATATGGAATATAGCGTTGTTTCTTGTGGCTAACAACGGGATATCGACTTTCTGGGAAACTATAGGAATGCGTATAGCTGAACTTAAGGCGGAAGACTCGCTGTTTAGTTTTTTAACCCCACTTATTTTAACAGTAGCTTGTGGGCTTCTACCAAAACATGAACTGACCCAACAAAGGCATTAAGAGCGACGGCAAAAAGCCGCCGCGCCTTATGCCGGGCGTTCAGCGCTTACGAGTAAAAATATAAACATTAAAAGGAGATGCTATGCATCAAGTCATTTTTTATCCAGTTGGCAATGGAGATACCAGCCAAATTGTTCTCAATAACGGGAAACGGATTCTTTTTGATTTTAGACATCAAAATGGTGATAGCCCCTCAATCAATTTAATAGACCAACTAACAGAAGAGCTAAAAGGAGCGAACAAAGATTATTTTGATATAGTTGCTTTCACTCATAGCGATAAAGATCACATCGAAAATAGTACGGAGTTCTTTGAATTGCAACATGCAGAAAAATATCAAGGCAATGGGCGCATAAAGATTGAAGAGTTGTGGGTCCCTGCCGCAATGATTTTAGAAACAGCAGCAAGTACCGAGCAAAGCAGTGAGTTTGTGATATGGCGACAGGAGGCACGTTACCGGCTCAAACAAGGGAACGGTATTCGGGTCTTTTCTAAACCGGCGAAGTTGAAAGAGTGGTTAGAATTTAACGGTATCACACTTGAATCACGACGACACCTTATAACCGATGCCGGTCAAATAGTAGATGGATTAAATATAGGAAATGACGGAGTTGAAGTATTTTGTCATTCACCATTTATTAAGCATACAGATGAAGGAGATGATTTGCGGAACCCAACGGCACTTATTTTTAACATTAGATTTCAATTGGAGACCAATATCTTTGACTATTTGGCAACTGGTGACTCTGAATGGCGAATCCTTGAAGAAATAGTCAGCATTTCGAAATATCACGGTAACCAAGATCGTCTTGCTTGGGATTTGTTTAATTTGCCACACCATTGTAGCTATAAAACTCTTAGTGATGAAAAAGGAGATACAGAAACAATCCCAACGACTCTTGTAAAAGAGCTGCTTTTGTCCGGCAAAGAAGGGGCTTATATCGTGAGCTCAAGCAATCCTATTGGAGACGATGATGACAGTTATAAGCAGATTCAACCGCCTCATATTCAAGCAAAAAAATGTTACTTGAGATATCTAAGACAAATTAATGGCGCAAAATTTCTGGTTACAATGGAGGAGCCAAATAAGAAAATACCAGAACCACTTATTTTTAATATTGGGAATGATGGTATTACTTTAAAAAGTGTGGCTATTCCTGCTGCAGTCATTGTTACCTCCAAACCGGCACCAAGGGCTGGTGCATAAGGATGGACTACGTTGATTTTGGTGAGCCTTATACAGGTTTAGATTCTGAGAGTCTTAAACATCCTTTTGCAAAAAAAACGCTGAAGCTTTGCCAGGAAAATGGTAGCTTCGATGTGATTGAACTACGAAAAATTGATTTAGGACCAACTGAATACAAAGATATAATTATTGTCGATTGCATCAATGATCAGGTCCCTTCACGAAATACTCAAGAAATTAAAGTCCGTGAAAGATTGGCTTTGGTCTTTCAAGACAACAAGGTACCGGAAGTTAGGGCGCTTAGAAGAAATTTTCCATTAGTATCCCATTTGAATCATGTCCTGCCAAATGAACCTGTTAGCCTTTGTTTATATTTTCAAGATTGGAGTTCTGTTGAAAGGACATGGACGCCACAGAAACACCTCCAAAGAATTTTATGGTGGTTAGCAGAAACTGCAAAGAACTCTTTGCACAGGGAAGATCAACCACTTGAACGGTTGTATTTTGAAAGCCCATTTGAGATCGTATTGCCCCCTGATTATAAAGAAAAATTTAATGACAACTCGCTGTCAATAATTTGTTGCCCTATTTTTTTATCAGATAAAGAGTTTAAAATTATAAGAGTTAAATTTGTTGATAGTAAAAGCAAAGAAACTTCTGAGCTGCAGAATCTTGAAATATTTACTCTTAACTGCCCCCCTGTTGTTCATGGTCAAATAAATTTTACACCCAATTTGCTTGGCAGGTTACATGACCAATATCTTGAACGGGGTTTTAATCTGTTTGAGAGTTTATGTAAATCCATTAAAAATCGTTCAGAGGGAGGGCTCACATTAAAATCTGAAGACCATTGTCTCATCATAATCAATACACCAATTAAAAGAACATCTGACTCAAGCGTAGAAACCATATACACAAATGCATTCCATACTACAGTGGATATAACGGTTTTAGGGAAAGCCACGGGTATCCTTCAAGATGGAATGGATGGTAAACTTTATGCCGTTCCCATTTTGGGTGATTTGGTAAAACCGAGCACAGAATGGAGAAGTTTGGGAATTTTTCCAATTGAGGTTAAATCCGATGTCGACAGATTGTCCGCTCAAAAACAATCAGGAATTGAACCTGAAAAATCAAAGTTCAAAGGGATTACCATAGGGGTTGGCGCGCTGGGCGGTGCTGTATCTGACATTTGGACAAAAGAAGCATGGGGTGATTGGATATTTGTTGACGATGATATTATTAAATCACACAATACCATTAGGCACATAGCCCGCAATAGTCAAATGGGTCATTATAAAGCTGAAATTGTGAAATGTATGGTGAATGACAATTTCCACCCAGGCCATTATAATTCTTCAGCGATTATTGATAAAGCCACCAATTGGGATAACCAACAGCTTAAATCAGCTATCGATTCTTCAGATTTGATTGTAGATATATCGACAACCTTGGATGTTCCCAGAGAACTTTCTCTTGTTAATGATATTGGTCGGTCTTGTTCTCTTTTTGTTACACCTTCTGGCACGGGATCAGTGTTAATTTTTGAGGACGAAGCAAGGAAAACAAGATTAGACTCCCTTGAGGCTCAGTATTATAGGGCTATCATTAACAATGAATGGGGTAAAGATCACCTCATTGGAAATTCAGGAAAATTATGGGTGGGGGCTGGATGCCGAGATGTATCGGCTGTAATACCTTATGAGACAATTCAACTAAATGCCGCAATATTAGCAAGACAGCTTCGTCTCCATAAAGAGAAATCAGAACCATTGATTCGGGTATGGGCTTTAGATGATCATTCCGGTTCTCTAATCTGTGAGACTATTTATTCTGAATCTGCAATTTATACGGAAGAATCCGGTTGGAGAATCATTTGGGACAATGAGATTAAGAAAAAACTTATGGCTATAAGGTATGAGTCTCTTCCGAGTGAAACAGGAGGGATCATTTTAGGATATGTTGATCACAAAATCAGATCTATATTTATTGTAGATATTCTGCCTGCCCCATACGATAGTGATTCAAATACAACTGGTTTCACACGAGGTGTATCGGGTTTGCGTGAGGCCCTTGAAAACGTTTCTGTTCGAACAGCCTATATAGTAGGTTATATTGGTGAATGGCACTCTCACCCTTCATTTTCATCAGCAGAACCAAGTACTCTTGACTGGAAGTTAATTAGAACAATATCAAAAATAATGGCAAATGATGGTGAACCTGCTCTTATGCTAATCGTCGGGTCTGCCGGGGACATAACTCTAACTGTGAAAGAACATTAAATCTGATGCTCTTTTATTTTGGTAACTAAATATCGGCTACCTTATCAAATTATGTTTTCAGACCATATGTCTATAACCAGGATAAATAAAAGATGACTTCTAATGGTGAATTGACAATTAGATTAGCCTTTTCCGGTGGAGGTTTCAGAGCTACATTTTTTAGCCTTGGGGCTTATAGAAGACTTGTAGAATTAAAACTTCAAAATAGTGTGTCGCATATCGATTCGGTGTCTGGAGGTAGCTTTGCTGCAGCCCAAATTATGTGTGCATTATCTAATGGAAGTTTCAAAACAATACAAGACTTTGATACAAGAGTAACAAAGCCATTAATTAAACTAGGCCAATGTCAACTTAGACGAAAAATATTACGAAAAGTTTTTTATCCTGCACTTCCTAGAAATAGATTTAGTATGCTTTTCCCGCATTTCTTAGATGATTTGATTTTCAAGAATAAAAAACTTATTGAACTACCAAGCTATCCAGTGTGGAGTTGCCATTCAACTTGTTTGAATACAGGCAAAAGGTTCCGATTTAGACAAAACGATATGGGAGGTAATTTATTAGGGGTCACCAAAGATATTCGAGATATTAATGTATCTTTTGCAGTTGCTTGTTCGGCAGCCTTTCCAATAATGTTTGCGCCAATTAAATTGAAATCAGCTAAAAGACATTTTTATAAAAAATGGTGGTCAACCAAACCTATTTTAAATATGGAGGCTATGCCAGAAATTTTCTATTTATCCGATGGTGGGGTTTATGACAACCTTGGATCCGAAAGTATTATTAAAGATAAAGTTCCTTTTATAATTTGTGATGCGTCTGCATTTTTGGAGACGTGGAATCTTGCTGAAAAGCCCAATTGGTTTTCTCTTTTAAATCGCCCTTTGGACGCTGGTTTGGAACAAGTTGTCATGCTCAGAAGAAGACTTTTATATCGTGAAGCAACTAAATCGTATGGATTTCAACTATTATTGAGAGATCCAATACAAACTTTTATTAAAAATCCTAATAACTTTGGGTTATTAAGCAATAATAAATATGACTTGCCTAATTACAACACACTTACTGAAAGCAACCAGAACTTATTAAGCCGACTCAGAACAGATTTAGATGGATTCCACAATATTGAGATTGATTGTTTAATGTGGTCTGGTGCTGCAAAAATGGATGTTACTATAAAAAGATATCTGCAAGATTTTATTCCAAAAAAACTAATAAAAAATGTACCCGATCTACCTAAATATGCGAGCCACCAGATTAAAAAGATATTAGGATTGGGAGCAAAGCGAAAATATCTTTCCAATCTACATGAAAAACTGGGGTAGCTATCTGTTGATATAGCCTCAATAAACTGGACTCGAAGTTAAACTAATTTTGAGAAAAACTGTTCAACAATCCATGAACCGGGCGAGTCGGTTATTTGGAGTGTTATCCTTCCGATAAAAAGAGGTAGTTGTGATTCGACAACTAATAAATAATTCCAACATAGGCTGGTATCATCCTAACACAATACATCTGGCATTTGATATTATAACGGAATTCGGGAAGGTGCTAGAAAATAATGGCTGGATGATATATGGTGCCCCAGAATCTTTATTGCCAGTATCTAAAGGGGATGTTCGAATATCATTCGAGGCCTTATACAGATTTTTACACAATAAGGATGCTTGGAATGATTTTCGAGAAAAATATCCAGAGATTGCGAAGTCAATTATTTCAAACAGTTTTTATAAAGCATTAATCAACGCTATACCTTATATTGAGCAATTTGTTTCTGATGAAGAAGTGTTTATTTGCGTTGAGGCTGCAAAATATGTGAAAGAGAGCGATTCTGAAAAACTTTACGATTTTTTACGAAATGCAAATCAAACTGAGAGTTTCTTTCAAGTCCAGAACAAAATTGAACAGAACAAAAAGAATTTATTTAATTATTTAGATTCACAAGATTTGCTCATCAAAGATGATATTTTCGGTTAACGTTTCAATTAGTTACAGGATGAAAAGATAACATCCGCCTGAAGCAGACGGCGGGAAAATAGCGGTTTTTCGTAAAAGCTTGTAGTAGCCGAAACTATATCATGGCCGCTGCTCAGTCGGGGCGTTGGGAGGAGTACTGGTGAAAATAATGAATGCTATCGTGATTTTGGGGACGCCCATAAAATTATAACTTTCAAAATTGAGACTCCTGTGATATGAGGGT
>CAYQNS010000006.1:0-51912 GCA_964418755.1 uncultured Desulfobacteraceae bacterium | reverse complement strand
ATTTGAATTTTTCATAGGAAAAAGATATCTCAGGGCCAGAAAAAAACAGGCCTTTTTATCCCTGATTACCCTTCTTTCCATTGCGGGAGTTACGGTGGGAGTCATGGCCCTGATCGTGGTCATTGCCGTCATGGCCGGATTTGAATCGGACCTTAAATCCCGCATTCTTGGTGTTGAATCCCATGTAGTTTTGAAACCCGATACAGGTTTTTTTGACGATTACCGTCAAATACTTGAAGTTGTGGGAAATATTCAGGGTGTTGAGTTGGCGGCTCCTTTTATTTCTTCCCAGGTCATGTTGCGGTCGGCGGCAGGTGTAGCCGGAGCCGCCCTCAAAGGAATCGATCCATGGATGGCCGCCGGGGGGCCGATCAAAGCCGCAGCGGCATCGTTGCAAAAAGGGTCTGAAGCGGATAGCCGGATGTTCGGCTCAAAAGTTTCGGCCCTCGGTATTGTCCTGGGGAGAGAACTTGCCGGAAATCTTGGACTGGTGGAGGGAGACACGGTTTACCTGATATCTCCGCGGGGGATCGTTTCCCCGGTGGGGCATATTCCGTCCATGCATCGATTTCGGGTAGTCGGTCTGTTCGAATCCGGAATGTATGAATATGACGCTTCGCTGGCCTATATATCATTAAAAGATGCGCAGAAAATTTTACGTATGTCCGGTTCCGTAACCGGGGTTGAGGTCTGGACAAGAGATATCTTCAAGGCCGGCCAAATAGCGGAAAAAATAATAAAGCGTCTTGATACCCCCTGCCAGGCAAGAAACTGGATGCAGATGAATCAAAATCTGTTTTCCGCCCTGAAGCTGGAAAAGATCATGATGTTTATTATTCTGGCGCTGATTGTTCTTGTGGCGGCTTTTAATATTGCAAGCGTGCTGATTATGACTGTTATTCAGAAAAAAAGAGATATCGCCATCCTGAAAGCCATGGGAGCTACGAATAGGAGCATTCAAAAAATTTTTGTTCTCAAGGGGATGGTCATCGGAGTGACAGGAACGATTTTGGGCTCATTTCTTGGGTTTTTGCTCTGTTTTCTGCTTAAGCACTACCAGTTTATTAAATTGCCCCAGGATGTGTATTACATTACCAGCTTGCCGATAATGCTGGAAACCGTTGACGTTTTTTTAATTGCCGCCAGCGCCCTGGTGATCTGTTTTGCGGCAACGCTGTATCCGGCCCGGCAGGCAGCCCGGATTAATCCGGTTGAGGCGATTCGCTATGGTTGATCGTGTTGATTTAAAAACCAGGCAGAATGGCTATACTCCCGATGCTATACTCAGTGCGGTTAACATTTGCAAACGCTTTAACAGCAGTGGCACGTGCATCAATATCCTGGAAAATCTGGATCTTGAATTAAGTGCCGGAGAAACCCTTTCTATCGTAGGTGCATCCGGAATCGGTAAATCAACCCTGTTGCATATAATTGGGACATTGGATCGGCCTGACAGCGGGAAACTTTTGTTTCAGGGAGAGGATGTGTTTCTTCTAGATGATGCGAAACTGGCGAAGTTTCGAAACGAATTCGTGGGCTTTGTTTTTCAGTTTCATCATCTGCTGGCGGAATTTTCCGCCCTTGAAAATGCCATGATGCCGGCGCTTATCAATAAACAAGGCAAAGAAAACGCCAGGCTGGCGGCCGAAGAGATGCTTGTGCGGGTGGGTCTTCAGGACCGGCTGTCTCACAGAGTGGGAGAACTTTCAGGCGGTGAGCAGCAGCGTGTTGCACTGGCCAGGGCCATCGTACTCAAGCCGGACATTCTGCTGGCGGATGAACCCACCGGTAACCTTGACAAGCACAACAGTGAACAGGTTCACGAATTGTTGCTGGAATTGAATCGGGAATTTAAAATGACATTGGTCGTTGTGACTCATAACATGGCACTGGCCGCCTGCATGTCACGGCAAGTGACGATAGTCGATGGACGTTTGGTTTAAAGACAGAGGATTATATGCTACAAAGAATTTTTTTAATAATAACTGTTGCCATGTGTTTTTTACCCAATAACGTTGTTGCGGAAAAGGGAAAACTGCGGGTTGTCGTACTGCCTTTTGAAATATTTTCTCAGGATGAAACACTCAGCCTGGCAGATGAAATCCCAAAAGTCATCCGGACCTTTCTGGAACAGGAGGGCGCTGTTATTGTGTCCAGTGCCGGCGATAATATGACGACAGGCCGGATATCCGGCCTGGACATGAAAAGTATCCGAAATATCGGCATTAAAAATGGTGCAGATTTTGTTATCTGGGGCAGCCTGACCCGCATCGGCCTCCAATTCAGTCTGGATGCAAAAATGATACGGTCTTTTGACAAACAGCCGCCCCATGCTTTTTTTGCCCGGGGCGATAAAATGGAAAACCTGCCGGCAACCGTAAAAAATATGGCCCGGGATATGGGGCTGAAGATTTTCAAACGCGAAAAAGTGTTAAAGATTATCGTTTCCGGCAATGAACGCATCGAAGCCGATGCCATAAAAAGCAAAATTGAGACCGGGCCCGGTGATGTTTATCTTGCCAGGAGCCTGGCCCGTGATCTTAAGTCCATCTATGCCATGGGGTATTTTGAAGATATTCGGATTGAAGAAGAAGATGGGCCGGGGGGGAAGATAGTCGTATTTAAGGTCAGGGAGAAACCCACTATCCGGGTGATTCGCATCAAGGGCAACCGGGTCTATGACGATGAAGAGATAACAGAAAACCTGACACTTAAGACCGGTGCGATCCTGAATATTTTCAAATTGAACAGGAATGTCAAACGCATAGAAGAATTATACAGGGAAAAAAATTATCATAATATCAATGTTGAATTCAAGATACAGCAACTTGAACATAATCAGGCAAATATTGATTTTATCATAAATGAGGGTGAAAAGGTCCGCATAAAGTCGATTCAATTTGAGGGTAACAGCGTATATTCGGATAAAAAGTTGAAAAAAATGATGAAAACCTCGGAAAAAGGGTTTTTTTCATGGGTCACTTCATCCGGGGAACTCAACAGTGAGGATTTAACCCAGGACGCGGCCCGGCTGGCTGCCTTTTATCAAAACAGCGGTTATATCAAGGCCCGTGTCGGTGACCCCGAAGTGCGCTTTGAGAAGAACTGGATTTATATCAATATTAAAATTGAAGAGGGACCTCGATACAAGGTTGGCCGGGTAAAAATCGACGGGGATCTGGTGGCGTCGGAAGAGCAGCTTCTCAAGGCCCTGAAGATCAATAAAGAAATATTCTATAATCGAAGTGTTATCCGCGACGATGTGCTGGCGTTAACCGATTTTTATTCGGATGCAGGGTATGCATACGCTGATGTTGCGCCGCGAATTAAAAAGAATGATGAAAAACTGCATGTGGATATCACCTATTCCATCGACAAAGGGCTGCGTGCCCGCTTCGAGGAAATTGTTATCAGCGGCAATACCAAGACACGAGACAAGGTGATTCGCCGTGAACTGCGGGTTTATGAGCAAGGGTTTTTCAGCGGTAGACGGTTGAAACGAAGTGTCCGGAATCTGCACCGGCTTGATTATTTTGAAGATATCAGGGTGGATACACCCATGGGTAGTGCGGACGACAAGATGGTGCTGAAAATCGATGTGACCGAAAAACCCACAGGAGCGTTCAGCTTCGGGGGCGGGTACAGCAGCATTGAAAATATGTTTGCGGTATTTTCCATTTCCCAGCGCAACCTTTTCGGGCGGGGGCAACTCCTGAATCTCAAGGCACAGATCGGAGGGACCTCAACCCGCTATACCCTGAGTTTTACCGAACCCTGGCTTTTCGACATTCCCCTGTCTGCAGGCTTTGATCTATACGACCAGGATATCGATTATGATGACTATGACAAGCATAGTATCGGCGGCGCTGTAAGATTCAGTTATCCGATTTTTAATTACACACGGGCCTACCTGTCCTATCAATATGACCTCGCGGATATCAGTAACATCAGCGCTGATGCGTCGGATTCAATCAGAGATCTTGAGGGCAAACATACCACCAGCAGCATAACAACTGCCGTACGATATGATTCCAGAGATCAGGTTTTTAGTCCGACCAAGGGACAGAACCATAGTTTTTCTGTTGAATATGCCGGCCTTGGCGGGGATATCGCCTTTACAAAATATCTGGCGGAAACCGGATGGTATATACCGCTTTTTTGGGAAGCAGTCGGCTTTTTGCATGCCAAAACCGGGTTTGTAAAGGAAAATGCAGGCGGTGAACTTCCGGATTATGAACGGTTTTATTTAGGCGGCATGAATTCCCTGCGCGGGTTTGACTGGCGGGATGTCAGCCCGACCGAAAAAAATATTCTGGGTGATGACGTTCGAGTAGGCGGTGATAAGTTTGTTCAGTTTAACGTTGAAATTCTGTTTCCACTGCTCAAGGAGTCCGGTCTGATGGGGGTTGTATTTTTTGATACGGGTAATGCCTATAATAATGATGAGGCTATAGATCTGGGTAATATGCGGGAAAGTGTCGGCTATGGTATCCGATGGTATTCTCCTATGGGCCCGATTCGTCTGGAATACGGACATATTCTGGACCCGAAAGAGGATGAGGGCGATGGTCAGTGGGAATTCACCATGGGTACTGCGTTTTAATGGGGTTGTAAGTGCTCACGGATTGAGTTTTTAACGATTTAATAGAAAATGTCAGATCAAGCTGGAGATTAGCCCAGCCTGGTCTATCACACACTGAAAAATTCGGTAAGATTAAGGAGGTAAAATGCGAACAGCAAGAACAGTATTGACGGTAATGGTTTTGAGTCTTTTTTTCTTTTCAGGCGTGGTTTATGGGGCGAATGATGTTAAGATCGGTATCCTGGATTTTCAGCGAATACTGGCTGAAACCAGCGCCGGCAAAACGGCTGTTGCCGAAATTAACCGGCTGGGCCAGTTGATGAAGGTTGATCTGGAAAAAAAGAAGACTGAAATCGATGAAATGAAAAAGAGAATCGAGCGTGAGATTCTGGTGATGAGCAAAGAGCAGCAAACGGAAAAGGAAAGAGCGTTCAGAATCAAGGTCAATGATTTTAAATCCTTGCAGAAAAAATACAATACAGATGCCCGGGGTATAGAAAATCGTTTGATTAAACGGATTAAAATAGATGTGTTTAAACTGGCAAAGGAGATTGGTGAGAAAGAAGGATTTACGCTGATTATAGAGAAACATGAGGCAGGCGTCCTCTATTCATCGGATACAATCGATATTTCAGACCAACTTATCCTGCAATATAACACTGATTTTGCAAAAAAATCTACAGAAAAGGCAGGTACGACAGAGTAAAGTGTTTTTTGGACGTTCAACATGCCTTTCGTTTACTTTTTTTTAACTGCGAGGTCAAAAGTAAGACGCTATGCAAATATCTCTGGCTGAAATAGCACGGATGGTGGGTGGTACTCTTGAAGGTGAAGCTGATAAGCAGATCAGTGGTGCAGCCCCTTTTGATGCTGCTGCCGCTCATGAGATCACTTGGGCCGGCAGTTCGAAATTTTTAAAAAAAATCGGCGCAACCTTGGCGGGAGCTATTATTGTTCCCGCTGGTTTTTGTGATCTTGACCATAATATTATCAGGACCGACAACCCTGAACTTGCCTTTGCCAGGGTTCTGGAGCATCTTTATCCCGTTCCGCTGCCGACGGGCGGAATAAGCCCGAAGGCCTGTATCGGCGTTGATTTCAGTTGCGGCAGTGACGCTTTTATCGCGCCTGGTGTTGTCATCGGCGACCGGGTTGTTATCGGAAATAGAGTAATACTTCATCCCAATGTCGTTTTAGGGGATCATGTGACGATGGGGGATGATGTCGTGATTTGCCCCAATGTGACGATATTGGAACGGTGTATTATCGGCAGCCGGGTAAGGATAGATGCCGGAACCGTGATCGGCAGCGATGGGTTCGGGTTTGCTCCCGACGGAGAAAAATATTATAAAATTCCCCAGATTGGAATCGTTCAGATTGATGATGATGTTGAAATCGGGGCCGGCAACACCATTGATCGGGCCGCCTTTGGCAGGACCCGAATCTGCCGGGGGGTGAAAACGGACAACCTGGTACATGTGGCCCATAATGTGACTGTCGGAGAGAATTCCATCCTCGTGGCCCAGGTTGGTATCTCCGGGAGCACTTCCATTGGAAAGCATGTGATCCTTGCGGGCCAGGCGGGTATCGCCGGACATATTGTTATCGGTGACAATGCCGTTGTCGGACCCCAGGCCGGGATCGCCCGTTCGATTGCTCCTGGTAATGTGGTCTCCGGCTCACCGGAAATGCCGCATCCGCAATGGCTCAGGGTACAGCGAACCATCCCAAAACTGCCTGAATTGATTAAAATAGTTGCAAAAATGGAAAAACGGCTGGCTAAAATCGAAAAAAAATCATGGACCGGGGCGAAGAAAAATGAGAAAGAATTATGATATTCAGGGGATAATGGATTTTTTACCCCATCGCTATCCATTTATTCTGATAGACAGAATCATTAAACTTGTTCCGGGCAGGAAAGTTCTGGCGTTAAAAAATGTGACAATCAATGAACCCTTTTTCCAGGGGCATTTTCCGGGAAGGCCGATAATGCCGGGAGTGCTCATCATAGAAGCTCTGGGGCAGGCTGGTGGAATTATTTCATATCCGGGGATGCAGGAAAAGAAAAGCAATTTGGCCATGTATTTCATGGGAATGGACAGGGTGCGTTTCAGAAAGCCGGTGGTGCCGGGTGATCAGCTAATATTAGACGTGAAAATTTTACAACAGCGCTCAAAGGTATTTAAAATGGCGGGAAAGGCTACGGTTGATAATGTTATAGTGGCTGAAGCTGAATTTCTGGCTATGATTGGAGATAAAAAGTGATACACCCTACAGCGATAATAGACCCCACAGCCAAGCTGGATACGGGGGTCGAGATCGGGCCGTATTCAATTGTCGGAGCGGATGCCCGTATCGGGGCCGATACAGTTATTGGGCCGCATGTCACCATTGACCCTTATGTTACCATTGGGCCCGAATGCCATATATTTCAGTATGCGTCTATCGGCGCTGTTCCTCAGTCTGTAAAATTCGAGGGGCAAAAAACTTTTGTCAAGATCGGCAGAGGAACCATCGTCCGCGAATTTGTGACAATTCACAGGGGGACAAAATTCGGTGGTGGAATGACTGAAATCGGACAAGACAGCTTTCTTATGGCCTATACCCATATCGCACATGACTGTAAAATAGGTAAAAATGTTATTATGGCCAACAACGCAACCCTGGCCGGCCATATCACCATCGGTGATAATGCAACAGTAGGGGGGCTGGTTGCCATTCACCAGTTCGTGAGAATCGGTGATTATGCTTTTATCGGTGGAAAATCCGCAGTTGTCAAAGATATTCCACCCTATGTGATTGCCTCGGGGGACAGGGCCAGACTGCATGGTTTAAACAGTGTCGGGTTAAAACGCCATGGATTTTCAACAGATACCCGGTTGGCATTAAAAAAGGCCTACAGGATTATTTTTCGTATCGGTCTTACCTTGAATGAGGCGATAGAACGTGTTGCCGCGGAAGTGGAACAGATCCCGGAAGTAGTGCAATTTGTTGATTTTATCAAATCGTCACAGCGGGGTATTACCCGATAATTTAAGAATTGCATATGACGAAAAAACGAATCGGACTTATTGCGGGGAACGGACAGTTCCCCTTACTTTTTTCAAAAAGAGCGCAGGCAAAGGGCTTTTGTCTTTATGTCGCGGCCTATGTCAACGAGGCCGATACCCGATTGGCGGATTATGCCGAGGCCATCGAATGGCTTCATCTTGGACAGATCAAGCGGCTGATAAAATTTTTCAGGCGGAATAAGGTTGAAGATGCCCTTATGATAGGGGGGATTCGAAAGACGCGCATGTTTTCTGATGTGCGTCCGGACACCAAGGCGATTAGGCTGATCGCCGGAATGAAAAATACCCATGACGACGGAGTGTTGCGGGCCTTTGCCGGCGCGTTGGAAAAAGAGGGGATACGGATACGGGAGTCGACCTTTCTGATGCCGGAGCTGCTTGCGGAAAAAGGGTGCTGGACCCGGAGACGGCCCAGCCGTTCCGAAAACGCTGATATTGAAATGGGATGGGAGCTGGCCAAACAGATCGGCCGGCTGGACATCGGTCAGTGTGTGGTGGTCGGCGGCGGATCGGTTCTGGCTGTCGAAGCCATCGACGGTACCGATGCCACCATTTTGCGGGGCGGAGCCCTTGGCCGGGGGAACGCTGTGGTGATCAAGGTCTGCAAACCAAATCAGGACATGCGGTTTGATATCCCGGCCATCGGTGTGCAGACAATTAAAACCATGCAGACTGCAGGAGCCGGGGTTCTGGCTGTCGAAGCCGATCGAGCGGTTGTCTTTGACCGGGAGGAGATGATCGACCTTGCAGACCGGGCTAATATCGCCATCGTTGCACTGGAAAGGGATTGATTGTATAAATTTTAAAGGGATATTATAATCGAAAGATGAAAAAAATTCGTGTGGGTGTGATTGGGGTTGGATACCTGGGCAAGTATCATGCTCAGAAATATGCGGGCATGGATAATATCGATTTTGTGGGAGTTGTCGATACTGCAAAAAGCCAGGCTGAAACTGTTGCCCGACAAGTCGGCACCAAGGCCTATACGTCCCACCTGGATTTGATGGACCGGGTGGATGCGGTCAGTATTGCCGTGCCGACGCCTGCTCATTATACTGTGAGCAGGGATTTTCTGGAAAATAATGTCGATGTTCTGATTGAAAAACCGATGACAACCTCCCTGGAAGAGGCCGATAAACTTTTGGAAATGGCTGAATCAAGGGGGCTGATTATACAGGTGGGGCACCTTGAAGAATTTAATCCTGCCGTTGTGGCGTTGCGGGAATTCGTTAAAAAACCGATGTTTATAGAATCTCATCGCCTCAGTATTTATAAGGATCGCTGTACAGATGTGAGCGTAGTGCTTGACCTGATGATTCATGATATTGATATTATACTGAATCTGGTTAAATCTGAGATAAAGGAGATCAGGGCCGCCGGGGCTCCGGTAACCTCCGGGCAGGTGGATATTGCCAACGCTCGGATTGAGTTTGAGAACGGTTGTGTGGCCAATGTAACCGCAAGTCGTATCTCCACCAGAAATGAAAGAAAAATACGGCTCTTCCAAAGGGACGGCTATTTGTCGGTTGATTTTGCAAAACGGGAGATCACGGTAATCAATCAAAACGGCCATAAGGACCCTTCCGACCTGATTCCCGGCATGGAGATCAAACAGCTTTGTTTTACGGAGGGGGATGCCCTTGAAAATGAAATCAGATCTTTTGTTACTGCGGTAAGCAGTCGTAAAGTCCCGGAAGTTACCGGTCAGATGGGACGAGATGCATTAAAAGTCGCCTTATGTATTATGGAGCAGATTGATAATTTTACCCAACGGAATCTGGGGAATTAAATTTATGCAGCAGTCGACGCGGCAGCAATGTGTGATGATTATTGCCGGAGAGGCCTCGGGTGATCTTCATGGAGCCAATCTCGTCCGCGCCATGCAAGAAAAAAAATCGAATCTTTTTTTTTGCGGGATCGGGGGGCAGGCCATGAAGGCCGCCGGGGTCAGGATTCTTGTGGATGCCTCAACGCTGGCTGTGGTAGGGATAACCGAGGTGTTGGCCAAACTGCCGAGCCTCATAAAAGGGATGGCTGCTGCGAAACGACTTCTTAAAGCCCTGAAGCCGGATCTTCTGATATTGATCGATTTCCCTGATTTTAACCTGCGTGTTGCCACCTTGGCCAAGCGACTCGGTGTGCCCGTGCTTTACTATATCAGTCCCCAGGTTTGGGCCTGGCGGTCGGGACGGGTTAAAAAGATTCGGAAACTGGTGGACCATGTTGCTGTAATCCTGCCGTTTGAAGAAGAATTTTTTAAGTCACAAAATATTCCGGTTACTTTTGTAGGGCATCCGTTGCTGGATAGCCGTGGGGATGATTTTACACAAAAACCGGTATGCCACGCCGGTGCTGATCGGACCATCGGCCTTCTTCCGGGCTCACGTGACAGGGAAATCGCCCGCCACCTGCCGGTTATGCTGGATGCTGCCCGGCTTATCCGAGAGCGGGCAGGAAACGTAAAATTTATTGTATCTGTTGCGCCGTCCGTGGAAAAAGAATCAATCGAAAAGATTATATCACAGGCTTCTGACGCAGACTGCTATGAGACCATTTGTCAGGGCGTAGGGAAAATATTTCAGCAAAGCTCTCTGGTCATTGCCGCTTCCGGTACGGTTACCCTGCAAGCAGCCCTGGCCGGAACCCCGCTTGTTATCATTTATAAGGTGTCACCGCTGACTTACTGGCTGGGCCGGGCACTGATAAAGGTGGACACCGTCAGTCTTGTCAACCTTATTGCCGGCCGCCGGGTTGTGCCCGAACTGCTGCAGGGCGATGCCACAGCCGACAAGATTGCAGATGTGACGGCAGAAATGTTAAATGACAGGCAATATCTGGAAAAGGTGATCTCCGAACTGGGCGACGTCAGAGACACTTTGGGCTCACCGGGCGCTTCGGTGAGAGTAGCCGATATCGCCGATAAAATGATGTACTAATATGAAAAAGAGAGTAAATTTAAAATTTGAGAACCGTCACAGACAGCTTCTGCTGCTGGTTAAGGAGAGCTGGTTCAAGCTTTTACTGGCAACCGTCTGCATGATGATCATGTCCGCTTCAACTGCCGCCACTGCCTATTTGATAAAGCCGGCCCTTGATGATGTTTTTATCAATAAAGATGCCCGCATGCTTACACTAATTCCTGTGGCCGTATTGATAGTATATTTTTTAAGATGCCTTGGAATGTTCGGACAACAGTATCTCATGAGTTATGTCGGACAGGATATCATCCGACAATTGCGAAACAGACTGTATAACCGGATTCAGGATCTACCGCTCTCTTTTTTCCAACAGGAGAAGACCGGGGTCCTGATGTCCCGGATTACCTATGATGTGAATATTGTCAGGAATATGGTGTCCAATGCCGTTACCGGTTCCCTGAGAGATTGTTTTACCATCATCGGGCTTGTTTTTGTGATTTTTTACCAGATATGGGAGTTGGCTCTGTTTGCCTTTTTGGTTTTGCCCATTGCCTTTTATCCCATTGTTATATTCGGCCGAAAGGTGCGCAAATACAGCAGTGGCTGTCAGGAAACCATGGCGGATATTAGTGCTTTTCTCCATGAAACTTTTGCCGGGAACAAAATCGTGAAAGCTTTCGGCATGGAATCTTATGAGAAAGAGAGGTTTTTTAAAAAAACCAGGCGTCTGTTCAGGCTTGAAATGAAGGAAGTGAGGGTCAAATCTCTTTCATCGCCGGTAATGGAGATGCTGGGAGGCGTCGGTGTGGCCTTTGTTATTTTTTATGGGGGGGCAAATGTGATCTCCGGCAAATATTCCACCGGAACCTTTGTCAGTTTTCTAGCGGCTGTGATCATGCTCTACCAACCTATAAAAAAATTGAGTAAGCTGAACAATATAATACAAAGAGGCCTGGCGGCAACCGACCGGGTATTTGATATTATCGAAACAAAAGCGGATATTGAGGAGACTGCCGACCCGTTGATTATTCCATCTATACCTCACGGCGTGGTTTTTGATAATGTTTCGTTTAAATATAACGAAAAGCCGGTGCTTGAAAATATCCGGCTCCATGCAGGGGCCGGGGAGGTGATCGCACTGGTGGGAATGAGCGGCGGGGGAAAAACCACCCTGGTCAATTTGATTCCCCGATTTTACGATGCCTGCCGGGGTGCTGTCCGGATTGACGGGGTGGATGTGCGCAAAGCTTCCATAAAGTCGCTGCGGGACCAGATTGCCGTTGTGACCCAGGAGCCTATCCTTTTCAATGATACCATTCGTAACAATATTGCTTACGGCAACCGGAATGCCTCGGTTGAAGAGATTGAAAGTGCCGCAAGGGCCGCCTATGCCGATGAATTTATCCGGAATTTTCCGCAGGGGTATGAGACCAATATCGGCGAACTTGGCGGACGTCTTTCCGGCGGGGAAAAACAGCGGCTCTGCATCGCCAGAGCGCTTTTAAAAGATGCTTCGATTCTGATTCTGGACGAGGCAACCTCGGCTCTGGACACCGAATCTGAAATGCTGGTGCAGAAGGCTTTGGAAAATTTGATGAGGGGGCGCACCACCTTTGTGATTGCCCACCGGCTGTCCACCATTGCTTATGCCGATCGGATCGTGGTTATTGTCGGTGGAAAAATTATTGAAGAGGGTACCCATGAAGAGCTCATGGCCATCAAGGGTGAGTACCATAAACTGCATGGGATGCAGTTTGTAAACGGAAAAGCAATTGACCGTTAACCATTCGGCCGTCAGATGCATATGCGTATCAATACCATAATCAACCGGTATATATTAAAGGAGATGTTTTTCCCCTTTATTATAAACCTGTTTTTTTTTACGTTTGTTTTTTTGATGGCGCGTATTCTCGATATCACCAATCTGATTGTCAACTACAAGATCAGTGTTGTATATCTCCTTCTTCTGCTGGCGTATTCCATTCCTGATTTTCTGGTTTTTGTCATTCCCATGGCGATTATGATGTCGGTTCTGCTGACTTTTTTAAAGTTGTCCAATGATAACGAAATTCTTGCGCTTAAAGCCAGTGGCGCCAGCCTTTACCGCATGACCGTGCCGGTCCTTTTTTTCTGCCTTGCCGGCTGTCTGCTCACGGTTTTCATGACCGTATGGGGAATGCCCTGGGGGCGGACGGCTTTTAAGGAAATGACGGTGCGCGTGGCCACGTCCAACCTCAATGCGGGTATTCAGGAAAGAAAGTTCAACGACCGTTTTAAGGGCGTTGTGCTGTATGTCGGCAATATTGATAAGAGCCACGGTATGTTAAGGAATGTTTTTATCGAAGACTCCAGGGCAAAAAGCACGCTTGCCACATCGATAGTGGCACCTGAAGGAAGACTTTTCGGTGATCCGGGTGAGCTGATTTTTCAATTGAGGCTGTTTAATGGTATTATCAGTCAGGTGGAACTGAAGAACCGCTCGGTCCATACCATTTCTTTTGATACCTATGATATAAAGTTGGATCTGAAAGGAGCGGCATCTCAAATAAAAAAGGCATCAAAGGGGAAAAAAGAGATGAGCCTTGGTGAACTGCGGCGTTATATCCGGCAGTCAAATCCCGAAGATGACCATTATTATGAAATGCTTCTGGAATTGCACCGAAAATTTTCCATTCCATTTGCCTGCCTGGCCCTGGGCATTCTGGCGGTTCCGTTAGGGATTCAATCCCAAAAACGTCAAACTTCCTCCGGGTTGGGAACGGGGCTGATTTTCTTTTTACTGTATTATATGCTTCTTTCCGCCGGATTGATATTCGGGGAATCAGGCATCTACCCTCCACTGATAGGCATGTGGGCGCCCAATGTTATCTTCGGGGGGATCGGAATCTATCTGCTGGTTCGGGTGGCCGGGGAGCGCCCGATAAAAATAACTGTTTTCCGACAGCGTCAAAGCTGACCGTTGCTGGTGATATAGGGTCCAATGTATATTCTTCACAAATATCTTATAAGGGAGATACTCAAATATTTTTGCGTTGTTCTTGTGGTTGTCATTGCAATCTACCTGGCTGTTGATTTTTTTGAAAAAATCGATAATTTTATCGAACAGAGCGTTCCTTTCAGCCATGTAGTGCAATTTTTTATTATGAAAACGCCCTTTATCGTTGCCCAGATCGCCCCGTTGGGAATCCTTCTGGCCGTGATTATTGTTCTGAGCTTGATGGGTAAGAACAATGAGCTCGTGGCATTGAAAAGCAGCGGTATCGGGGTCGCCTTTCTGCTCAAGCCGATTCTGGTTATGGGTGTTGTCTTTTCCATCGGTCTGTTTTTTCTGTCTGATCTGCTGGTGCCGTTTACCATGAACAGGGCCGATCATATCTGGCTTCGGGAAGTTAAAAAAAAAGCGCCTGTTTTTACAAAAAAAAAAGATATATGGATTAGAGGTAAGGGTAAAATTATTCATGTAAAGTATTACAATCCGGCCAGGGAAACGGTTTTTGGCGTTACTGTGAATTATTTTAACCCGGAGTTTAGATTGGTAAAGAGAATCGATGCGGAAAAAGGGGAGCTGAGAGATGATAAATGGGTTCTTTCCGGCGTTATGGAGCAGGCTGCGAACCCTGCGGGGGATGACTATAAAGTTGCATTTCATGAAGAAATGGCGGTTCTTCTGGACCTGAGCCGAGAGAGCCTTCAGCGAATGGTTAAAAAATCGGAAGAGATGCGGTTTTTTGAGCTTTTGAAATATATCAGAGATATTGAAGCGGACGGATACGATGCCGTTCCTTACAGGGTCGACCTGCAGGCAAAAATTGCTTTTCCTTTTGTCTGTATTATCATGTGTCTTGCAGGCGCCGGTATCGTGACCCGAAAGACAGGCGGGCAGGGGATTGCAACCGGCATCGCATGGGGCATAAGCATCGCTTTTATGTACTGGATTTTCTATAGCTTCTGCGTTTCACTGGGCTATGGCGGAATTTTACCGCCTCTTATTTCCGTATGGCTGGCAAATTTTGTTTTCTTATGCATGGGAATAGTTCTAGTGCAAAAAAATGTATAGGTGTCTCCGGGAAAAAAGTACTGCATGGAAAAGCACGCATGAAATTATGGCTTTTTTAAAAGGGCCTGGCACTGTTTGTATGGATAAATCATGAGATCGCAGCTGTATAAACAGATAGAATCGGTAGTGGCGGGCAGGGGGCAAAATGCCTTTTTCCTGTTGAGATATCTATTGTACATAGCCTCCATCTGTTATGGAGGAGCAGTCAGGCTGCGGGTGTCACTATTTGACAGGCGGATTTTAAAATCCGGAAGATTGCCGTGCAAAGTGATCTCCATAGGCAACCTGACCGTGGGGGGCACCGGCAAGACGCCCATGACTATCTATGTGGCCGAACTTGTACAAAAACTTGGTTATGTGGTTGCAGTAATCAGCAGGGGATATAAAGGCGAACTGGAAAAAACCGGTGGGGTTGTAAGCAACGGCAAAACAATATTAATAGGACCTGAAAAGGCAGGTGATGAGCCGTTCATGCTGGCCGGCAGGTTAAAAAATATCCCTGTAATTGTGGGGAAAAATCGGTTTGAAGCCGGGATGCAGGCTGTAAAGAAATTTAATCCGGATGTTATTGTGTTAGATGATGCTTTTCAACATTTGAAGCTTCAACGTGATATTAACCTGGTACTTTTGGATGCAAAGCGTCCTTTCGGAAATTCTCACCTTTTACCAAGGGGCAGCCTGCGGGAACCGCTCTCCTCTTTATCGCGCAGCCATGCATTTATCTTTACCAGAACAGATATTGCTTCAGGTTTCATTGAATCTTTTACAGGTATTAACAAGTATATTTTATCTCGTCCGATTTATCGTACGACACATATACCTCATATACATAAAGTCGTAGATAGTTATAAAGATACAACCTGTATAGATGTATCAAAAAAAATATTATTGGATATAAATATGTTAAAAGGAAAAAGGGTTTTCGCTTTTTCCGGCATTGCCCAAAATGAAGATTTTAAAAGATCAATTGAAAAAATTTCATGCAATATAAAGGGATTTGTAGGATATCCGGATCACCATTCATATTCTGATATTGATTTGTCGGGTCTGTTGCAGTCAGCAATGGCAAAGAATGTAGATTTTATCCTAACAACAGAAAAAGATTATGTCAGGATTGCCCATAAAATAGAGTGGCCTATAAAGCTTGTAGTAATCGAAATAAAAATATCATTTGGGAAAGACAAGAATTCTTTTAAAACTTTTATAAGTGGCAGGCTTAAAGCAATTTAAAGAAAGAAAAATTTAACCTGTTTTTTAGTATAGTTTACTTTGATACTATTTAAGATAGTATTTTCTACTTAAGTAAAAAAATAATTAAGTTGGAAAGGTATAATTTTAAATGAAAAAGTCAAAAATACGCCGCCTTGGTATATGGTGTTCTGTTGTCTTGTGTGTCGCGGCATTAATAGCAGGCGCAGGTTATGGCTATTGGACAATTTTTGAACATCGTTTTTTTACGGTAACTGAAAACGAAGTTTATCGTTCCGGAGCAATGCCGATAGAAGCACTGGAAAATAAAATTCAAAAATATAAAATTAAAACAGTAATAGATTTGCGAAAGCTTGACGAAAAGGTAAAAAATGAGCATGCCGCCCTTGCTAAAATGGAAGTGCGTCACTTTAATGTACCTTCAAAACAAGTGCCCGATAAAGAAACTGTAAAAGCATTTCTTAATATCATGGATGATAACAAAAACAGACCGGTCCTTATCCATTGCCATCATGGTGAGGGAAGAGCGGTTCTTTTCTCGGCCATATACAGGATTGAATATGAAGGTTGGCCAAACGATCAAGCAAGGTGCGCGTCCAGGTTAATATTGTATAAAAGCAGTTTCAGTGCGGGCAGTAAAAAAGGCATGTTTCTAAAAAATTATATTCCCAGGTTTCACAGTTATGATTAATGTAATAGTCTGACCTAATATTGGTGTTTGTTTTAAATAAATAGAAAAAAATATATCAGAGGTATATTGAAAATGAAATTAGTTGTTCCACGATTTAGTAGATTGCCGCAATTGATAAGATTTTTAGTTATCAGCATATTTATAAACGTGTTAATTTTTACAGTTTTCCGCATGATTTTCTGGACCGCATTCAATACTCCTGAAGATAGTATTCCTAATCATATTTTGTTTAAGTCTTTTTATATAGGGTTTAAATTCGACATGCGGCTAGCATTGTTCATTCATTTGCCGATCTTGCTTTTTGCATGGATTAAAACAGTTGCAATATTTGATACAACATTCGGCAGGAGACTTTGGAGCATATATTTAACAATAGTGAATTCTATTATCCTGTTTTTTTATTTTTTAGATTTAGGACATTATGAATATCTTGAAAGTCGGGTGGATGCAACTGTGCTTAGATTTTTTTATAATCTGAAAGAATCGTTGCAAATGGTATCTGAAAGCTATCCTGCTTTTTGGATATCAACTGTTTTAATATTATTAATAATAGGATACGCCTTTATCATCAAAGTAGTGATATCACAATTATTCCACCGAAAATATGCAAAAATGGGGAAATGGAATACTATCATTATAACAATTTGTTTTGTTTTCCTTTATCTGTTTGGGATATATGGAAAGTTTGCCTATTACCCATTGCGATGGAGTGATGCATTTTTTTCTACATATGAATTTGCATCCGCAGTATCGCTTAATCCGGTACTTTATTTTATTGATACTTATAAAAACAAAGATGTGAAATATGACGAAAAAACGGTGAGAAAGTATTATGATACGATTGCTCCATATTTAGGGGTCAAGGAATTGGACAAAAAAGGTTTAAATTTTATCAGGACAACTGATAGGGGCAACCATAAATCAGGTAAACCTAATATCATAATGGTTTTTTTGGAATCTTTTACTTATTATAAAACGGGTATCTCAGGCAACCCCTTGAACCCGACTCCACACTTTGATGCTTTAGTCAATAATTCACTGCTTTTTAAACGCTTCTATACACCTCATGGCGGAACGGCACGATCTGTTTTTACGGCAGTGACAGGAATACCTGATGTTGAATTGAATAAAACCTCTTCCAGAAATCCTTTGGTAGTAAGGCAACATACCATTATCAACGCTTTTAAAGGTTATGATAAATATTATTTTCTCGGCGGAAGTGCAAACTGGGGAGAAATACGCGGATTACTTTTACACAACATACCAGATCTGCATATTTTTGAAGAGGGTAGTTATTCATCTCCTAGTGTAGACGTGTGGGGTATTAGTGATCTTAATCTTTTTGAAGAAGCAAATAAAGTATTTAGAAAAAAGAAAAGCAAATCTTTTTTTGCAATAATTCAAACATCCGGGAACCATAAACCTTATACTATACCGGATGATAACAGGGGGTTTAAGGTTTTAGCAGCCGATGAGGATGAGGTCGTGAAATATGGATTCAGATCTGTTGCAGCTTTTAATGCTTTTAGGTTTATGGACCATAGCCTGGGTATCTTTCTAGAAAATGCAAAGAAAGAATCTTACTTCAATAATACGATATTTGTTTTTTTTGGTGATCACGGCCTGGTTAGAAATGCTTCACATATGTTTAAGGCAGAAAACCAGCTTTTACTTAACAGGTATCATGTGCCGTTATTAATTTATGCGCCCTGTTTAATCAAAGAAGGGCAATCATTTAACAAGGTTGCAAGTGAGGTAGATCTTCTCCCCACAATTGCCGGAATTGCGTCAATACCTTATGTAAACTCAACATTTGGTCGGGATTTATTGGATGATACTTATGACAATAATCGGTATGCATTTACTATTAAACATAAAAAGGGACCGGAAATAGGCCTTATCGGAGATAAGTTTGTTTTTGCAATGACGGCATCCGGAACCAACAAAAGATTACATCAAATCTATTCTGAAACACCAAGAAAAAATGTAATAGACGAGTTTCCAAAAGTTTCGACCGATTTAGAACAGTTGTGTAGTGGCTATTATGAAACAGCGAAATATATACGTTTCCATAATTCGCCGGAAAAAATAAAAGCTAAGGCGAATATTAGGTGAATTCAAATTGCAAGTGTACCATGAATAGCACCGCAAATGATCTCATGAACTGGTTTGCCAAATGGGAAATATGCCGCAAAAGTAGTTAAGTTTTTATTATAGTGTAACGTCACTTATGGCTCGCTTAAGGATTCTCTGTCTATTGTATTTATTCTTATACTTTTTGTATTTTGACTAATACACTTAAACAGAAGTTGTGGCTAAGCTTTAAGTGCCTGAAATTGAAATATTTTAATTCAATTCTAACTGTTGTTTTCAACACCCTTTATCAGGACAGAACTATGGAAAAGAATCAAAATCCATCTAAATTTAAAGCCTTTGATACCTATCCGGCACCTTTGGAGCAGGTTACGGAATATACTACACTGCACTCAAGGAGTGCTGATATTAAGGGATATCATTTAAGTAAAGCGCTCATGAAATTGATTAAATCCTTTGCCCTTTGTCTTTCCTGGAAAACTGCCTACAGAGTAGGTGCCTGGATGGGGCTGATATTATACCGCCTCAGGATTCGTAAGCATGTAGCGATGACCAACCTTGATATCGTTTTTGGCGATACCAAATCGGCTGAAGAAAAGGAACTGATCTATCGGGAGTCGATGATCAATTGCGGGCGTGTGATTATTAACTACCTTCGCCTTCCTTATATGGGAGAGATGTTCTGGAAGGAAAAATGCCGATGGAAAAACGAAGAGATATTTAAATCAGCAATGAATCGCAAAAAAGGTGCCTTGCTCATCGCCGGTCATATCGGCATGATGGATATCGCCTGCGGAAAGATAGGCATGTCCGGCTATCCGGTTGCAGCGGTGGGAAAGAGGATCGAAAATCCGGTTTTTGATAAATTCATAGTTGACACAAGAAAATCAATGAACCTGGGGACCATTAAAAATCGCAACTCCATGAAACGCATACTTGAGGGAATCCGCAATGGAGAAGCTATTGTCATGGCTCTGGATCAGAGTATGAGACGAAGTGTAGGTGTATTCATAGACTGGATGGGGCGCCCGGCTTGTTCGGTTCGTTCCGCAGCATACGTTGCACTCAAGACGGGTGCACCTGTCCTGGCAGGTTTTATGCGCCAGACCGGCCCGGATGAATTTGAGCTGGTTTTAACGGAAGAAGTCGAATGGGAAAAACGGCCGGATGATTCTGAAAAAGAGATTTTAGTCAATACCCAGAAACAGGCGGATGCAATCCAGAAAATTATTTATGAGCATCCGGAATTATGGCTATGGATACACCGGAGATGGAGAACTCAACCCAAAGGGATGAAGAGCCCTTATGAATAAAGTGCTGTTTCGATGAGGGCATGAGACTGTTGCAGGGGAGATGGTTGAAAGTGACGATCGGTAAAATTTATAAACAAAAATATCAGTCATACCAGTGGGGGGCGGTGATTGATCTGAGCACTGGCAGTCTTGACAATTTGATCCGGATTTTTGCATTCGAACCCGAAACGCATGCTGATACCCTTGAGGGCCGAGGCCCGGCTCGGTATGCCGTTATTCCCGAGATGGGATCCGTTGTTGTAAAGTGCTACAAGCGCGGTGGGGTGCTATCCTGGATCAACAAAGAATACTATTTGAAAACGGGTGCGGTTCGGTCAAAAAAAGAATTCGAATTTCTGCTCGCCGCGGCAAAAGCCGGCGTCAGCGTTTCCAAACCCATTGCCTATGCCAGCCTGGGAGGGGTCCTTTATAAAGCCTGGCTGATAACGGAAGTTATTGAAGATCATGTCTCGTTTGCCAGGTTAAGCCGGGATAAGAAAGAAAAGGCCGTAACCCTTATGCCGTCGATTGCCCGAAATATCAGGCGGTTAATTCAAAACAAGATGCATCATGTTGACCTGCATCCCGGCAATATTCTGATTGATCAATCTGATCGGAACTATATTATTGATTTTGACAAGGCATATTATTTTACCGGCAGCAGAGACAAACTGGCCGGGTTGTATCAAAAACGATGGAATAAAGCAGTATATAAACACAGTTTGCCCGGAGAACTAACATCTTTGCCGCTGTTTCAGCGTAACCCCTGAAACAGGCATCCTTAAGGTTATTGCGACAATGCATGATAAATTTTTTCTTTGACCACATCCACATCAATTTTTCGCATGCACCATTTCTCCGGTGTGGGGCATTCTTTTTTGTAACAGGGCCCGCAATCAACCTCCACACGAACCACCAGATCTTCACTGCCATAGGGGGCTGCTATGCCCGGGTCGGTGGGGCCAAACAGCGACACATAGGGTGTGTCCACCGACCCCGACAGGTGGCCGGGCCCGGAGTCGGGCCCCACAGCCACGGCTGCAGTCTTCAAGACAGCCACAAGTTCTACCAGGGAGGTTTTATCTACCATGTTGACCAGGGTTGCATCTCCGATCATCCCGGTCAGCCTTTCGGCTTGCGCCGCCTGGGAGCGATCTCCCAAAAGCACCACCCCCATCTTACCGTCAGCCAGGATGTCCGATACCAGCCTTGCATAGCCCTCAAGAATCCAATCTTTGGATTTCCATGAGGAGCCCATCACCACAGCCAGGTATGGTGTCGTCACCCGGGCCGAGATGCCCGGCCGAAGCGTATGAAGATCCAAAGCGGAAAAACCGAAATCAAGGCGTTGCGGAGGAGGCAATGCCATCTGCCTGGCAAAGCGAAGATAAAGATCGATCTTAGAAACCCCGCCCTCTGAGTATTCGATATACTCCGTATTAAACAGCCAGTTGAATTCTTTGGCATTTTTCGGGTGAAACCCGACTCTGCGTCTGGCCCCTGAAAGAAATGAAAAGAATCCACTTTTAAGGTGCCGCTGCAGATCGAGGGTGATATCAAAGTGTTCTGCGGCCAGCTGTTTTCGAAGGGACCATACGGCCCGCACGCCCCGGGGGCGATCGAAAATAATGATACGGTCAATCCCGGGATGACAACTCACCACATCCACCCATTTGGTTTCTATCAGCCAGGTAATTCGACAATGGGGCCAGTGGTTTTTTATGTGGGATACAAGGCAAAGCCCCCTTGCCACATCTCCCAGGGCGCCCATGAGAATAATCAGAACAGAGGGGAACTTGGGCCGTGTCTCGGCGGTGGCAGGGTGATGTTCCTTTTTTTCCCCAGTGGATGAATCGGGATTTTTTTCAAGGGAATTAGATAGATAGTCGTAAAGGTACAGGGGTAGCCCATGCTTGGTATATGCACCGATATGGAAAGAATCATATGTGCAGGTAGGTAGTGCTTGCATTAGCAACGATCCTTTTAATTTCGTCAAACCTTACGCACTTAGGACAAAAAAATGGTGAAAACGACGATTGCGGCCTTTGGTCATATTTTTTATGCAACAACGGGATCAATGTTATGATTTTAATAAGGAACCCGGGGCAGCATGTCAAGGAATTTGCGTGTCAGCCAGATATTGACTCCTACCAGATTCTTAATTATCAGTAAGTTAACCGAGTATCAAAGTACGATGTTTGATTGCAATGGATTTTCCAACTGCGCCAAAAGAAAATGATTTTTCACAGATTTCAGGTCCTTTGACGGGCTGCCAGCCGTGTGAATGGGACAGCAGTTATCGGCATATAACGCGGTATATCTTGCTTTCAAACCGGCGTTGCTGGATGGGGCTCAATTCAAGTGTGCTGGTTTTCAGGTAGGTTGCTGTAAAGGCAGGGCCTTGTAGACTAAAGAGACCGCGATCCTTTTCATACTTGGTAAATTGGCGAAAGTTTTTCAAACGTTTGCTGAGATTCAAAGCCTTTTTCCCGATCTTCATGTTGTCGACATCAATCAGCCCGAAACCGCCATTGGGCAGGACGATAATATTGGCAAAGTGGATGGCGCGGAAATAGATTCCTTGAGCATGCAGGCGGGCCATAAACATAGCAAGATGCTCAGTCAGTTCGGGCGTAAAGGGCATCTTTTTCAGATGGTCGCAAAGCGGCACACCTTCTATTGGCCTGTATTGAACGGCAGTTCGGCTGATGCTGGGGATGTTGTATACGGTCTGGACAGAGACGGTTCGAATGTCACGGTCAGCAAGCTTGCCGGCGTTAAGGGCAAAGCGAATGGCGTGGGAACGAATGCGGGCCGAAGAGATCAGGTGCTTGACGCGGAAGAGCTTTAAGATCTGGCCGTTGGATAACTGTAGGACCTTGTCGCCGTACCGGTTCCTGACCAGAGGGGTGGCATTATAGCAGAGGGCTAAGTATTTTGTATGGGTAAGCTGCTGCATGTTTTTCAAGTAGTGTCCATTTTGGGATTGCAATTTTGTATCTCTTTTACAGGTGTATTTCTTTTAAAATTTTTAATATATCAGAATTGGTCTGCCAGTTCTTGAGGAATCGATTTACATCTTTTTCATGGGCATGTAAAAAACGGGTTTTCATCTTATGCCGGGCCATACTGTCAAAATCTATTAAAACGGGGGCACCTTCCCGGATAATCATATTGGTGCCTTTCATATCCCCGTGGCTGATCATTAAAGACTTGAACTTTAAAAAAACACCGATGATCGATTGAGCCATCTTGAAAATGTCTTCCGTTTTGGAATTTTGGAAATAATCGATAACATTTTTTCCTTTAACGTACTCACAAATAAAATATGCTTTATTTCTAAACGGTCCGAATCGTATTTCCATAATTGCGATGGGGGTGGAACTATTAATCCTGTTCTGCATCAGAAGATGGGCACCCCGCCACGATATATCGGCACGGGTTTTCTTGAAAGCACGTCTTAAGGCATGACGCCGGTTTTTCATATTATAGCGTTTTATCACCAGGTCATTCCCGTCAATATGATAACGGATGACGGTTGCAGAATTACCTGCCTTGAGAATGGTCTTTCCGGAATCATGAAATGCGGTATCCGGATTTTTCAAAAAAGACGCCATCTCCGGTGTGTAATAGCTGCGCCGACAGAGCATGAAGGATGAAAAGGATTTTTTGGAAATGATTTCGGTGGAATTTCTATAAATCTTTTTTAGATATCTGTTTGTCATCCGTTGGTGGCTTTTTGCCATAAATTTTTGAAGTGTTGATGTCGCCTCTCTTATATTTTTTAAATCGCGAGTTTTAGCATAAACATCAACAAGATCAAAAAGCAGCTCATCACTGATCCTGTTCACTTGGCACAATAAAACGGACAGGTTTTTTAAACCCGGAATTGTTTTTATCCGGGATCTGCTGATTCGCTTCACGGCTGCCCCGTCAAGGGCATATATCATATCATCTTTTACTAAAAAATTGTTGGGGTGAAGATCATTATGGATGATTCCTTTTTCATGCATTTGGCCAATCAGCTGTATTAGTGATCTAAAATATTTTATGTCGGATTTGAGATAAGGGGCGTTTTTGAAAATCTTTTCCAGGTGGATTGAAGAATCAATAAATTCAAAGATAAGAAGGCGGGCTTTTAATTTTTTTATGAACTCAAAATGAATGATCGATGCTGTCTGCAAGTGAGCCTGAGTTAACAAATCATTCCCCTTGAGCTCTTTTCTTACATGTTGTTTATATCTAAAGGGTTTAAAAAAAATTTTTGCTACAATTTTTCTTCCATTCCAATACCCTGAAAATACGGCCCTTCTTCCTGGAACAAATCTTAGGATTTTATTGCATGTCAAAGAAGAATTCTTTTTTTTTAGCGTCAGCGTAAAAGGAATGGAAAATTTTCTTTCCCCTATCATAATGCTTTTGGTTTTTGATTGATCCATTGGTTACCATGAAAAAGGTGAGGGCTTGTTCGATTCTTTTTTATAAAGTTGCATGGCACGCTTTTTCACCATCCACCAGAAAAATCGGTTTTTTGAGATAGACTTTTTTCCTGTTGTATCGTGGTATATGCTGGCAAAATATAACAATTCATCTTTGGTGAGACCTAAATCCATACTTGAAAAAAGGAGTGCCGATATATCCTTAACACGCCACCGCCATGGTGTTGATGGCCGAATCTGTACCCGATGCAAATCGATCAGGAAGAGCCGTAAATTATTGGGATCAATCTGATGCAGACCCATTGAAATATCAAGTAAAAAATGACAGATGTAAAAATCTCTGTGATTTAACCCGTTTTGATGAATAATTCGAGCAATTTTTGCAACGTTTGCTATGATAGATTTTTTAATCCGGGATGGTGGCGGATGAACAGGCCAGTCTTTACAAAAAAATTCAAGGCTTATGGTATCTGTTAACTCATCTGTAATTACAAAGGACTTTATTTTTGCCGGATTCCACCCTCTCTTTCCATATCCCACAAGAGGTGTCGTCTCGATACCCAGACTTTCCAGTTTCTGAATGGCGCGCCATTCGTTTTGAGCACTGAGGACCGGAGGGCGACGAAATTGTAAAATATTTTTTAAAATTTTTTTCCACCCGATCCCGCTATGAAATTTTCCATAATAATGCTTTTTACCAAACTTGAAACGCAGGGTCCTTCGCCCGTCTTTTTCTCTGCAGACAGGTCCGTCAACGCTAAAAAGTTGCCTAAAGGCTTCTTCTTCGGTGTCCCAGTATTTCCCCCATTCCCTGGGCAGATAAATCATGAAGCCGCCTTTTCAATAACATCAACTGCTTTTTGAGCACAGCTGAAAACATCGATTTTGTCTATGTATTTTTCAGCATTATTCCGCCAGGTATCTTTTTCTTTTGAGGTGAGTGCCAGCATTAATGCCTTATCAAGCGCCTGCTGCGTGAAAGGAGAGGGTATCACGATTCCTGCCTTTGCCTCTCTGACATGGAAACTGTATCCGCAGACATCAGTTGTGATCACAGGCAGACGAGCTGTCAGGGCCTCCACAAGTACTAATCCTGCATTCTCAATAGAGGCTGGATGGAGTAACAGGTCTGATGCCATGAGAAGTTCCGGCACATCATTTCGGGCCCCGATGAAATCAATGTTGTTGAATACATGTTTCTTTTTTGCCAATTTTTTATACGGTTTGGGATTGTCCCTGCCGGCAACAAGCAATATCGTCTGATTTAAAATATCGGAAGGCAATGAGGATAGTGCGTTTATTGCCCGCGTAACCCCTTTTATTTTAAAATTAGTGCAGACCATTAAAATGATCGTTTTATTCTGTGCAATCCCTAATTTGGTGCGTTTCTGGGTACGGATGCCACGATGATTTGACGGGGGCACACAAGCCTTTGATATGCCGGGTGGTAATATATGAAATCGATCTGGTGCGGTTTGATAAAAGGTTTTAAAAAAATCGAGTTCCCTTGTTGATAATAAAAGAATTTGAGTTTTTGAATTTCCATCAAAAACAGATTTTTCTAATGACATTAATACATGATAGCGATTGCTCCTCCGGTATAGAATGCTGCGGTCCTTCATCATGCCTGCATACGAACCATCCGCAGCAAAGTATACATCTAACCCGGGTATTTTATTAAAACCGACAACAACGTCATATTTTTTTTTTAAAAAAGTTTTGTTTAGTTTTTTTGCAAAGGATAGATACCGTTTGTGATTGGTCAACCCTGAAACCGTTACAGTAAGAACGTTTAACCCTTCCGGTTTTTCACCTTCCCACGACATGGTATATGCATCAACCTGGTATCCACGCCTGATACATTCCTTTGAGATATTCATGAAATCTGACTGCAATCCCCCAAAAGGAAAGTATTTAAATAAACAAAATGCCAGTTTTAATTTTTTATTCATTAAAATAAATGGTTGTTTGATTCACTGCTATAAGAATTTCCACTTTAATGAGCTTTTTTGCACAATAAAAATAATCCTGTTTCAAATGACAATAAATATGATCTCTACCTAAATGAGGTTTGATTGTAAAGTGATTTTTGTTGCTTATCCAGGCGAAATGAGTCGACTTTGAATACCCTGTCCCAAGGCTGCATTAGTTTTTACATGCATCCAGGGTTTTTGCTTTAAACGACCAATTCCCGGTACAATGACTGCCCGTTTTTTTATAGAACAGCTTAAGAATGTTCGTGCAAGGTTATAAAAACAGAAAGATAGAACCCCATGCAAGTTTTGATCATTCATCATCGCAACCGTAGTTGAGAATGAATTCCCGTACTTTTCTACTCCTGCGTCTCTTTGTGTCCCAGTCATGACCGAACAGTGGTAACTGGCGTAAAATTTGCTCGTTGGAAGTACCAAACCGGTGTTTGAGAAAAACAGCCACCATCATGCCGGTACGGATGACACCGGCCTCACAATGAACCAATACCGGATACCGCTGAGTATCTATGACTACATCCAGAAATTTATGGATCTGGTTTGTATCGGGCGGTGTATCAAATTCTATGGGGATATCGACAAGTTTAATATTGTTTCGTCTACAAAATCGGGATTCTTTTTCATACCAGGTCCCCCGATTATATTCCTTTTCTGTTCTCAAATTAATGACCGTTTTTAATTTTATATTTTCGTTTGACCATGAAAAGTCCAACAATGCCCAAGGTCCCACTGCGATAAAATTCACCCGGAACAATCACTCTGAAATGGTAGTATAGTTTATGCCGACAATAAAAAAAAGTCCCTCCTGCCACAGCAATTAAAAATAGTGACAACCAAAATTCAAATCTAAACATTTTTTTTAATCTCTTTTGGTAAAAATTGTATCCAACCGCCAACCCAATGTTTGTTTGTAAAACCGACTTGGATACGACGTATGCTCCCCCTTAGGCGCCCCATGCCTAATGCTTTTTTGATTTTTTTTTCTTCTGCCGTCTGGAAAGATGAATTGAAAGGCGACGAATCCATTGCTGCTTTCGAACCTGCATTTCCGGATTTTCGGAAAGATATGCATTAAAAAACCACAGCCGATCGGTGCGGCTGGTCAGGGGGGGTCACCGACATGCAAAGCTGCACTAAATTTTTGATTCTTCTTGTATCTGGTAGTCGTTTGAATTTTCGTGTCCTTTCGTTGTCAATAAATTCAAATTGCCACTTTCCAGGTTTTTTGCTGTCGATGCCCATGTTATTCAAACGCAAGTCGCCATGAAAAATGCCTGCCGCATGCAGTTTGCCGATAGTGCACCCCAAGCTTTGAATCAGGTTTCTTTTGGTAATAAAGGTTTTTCCTCTTGCCTCAGCCACCGGGAGAGATTCCTGCCAGTAAGCGCGTCCGCCCCGTTCGTCTGCCATGGCCTCAGTGATCATGAAGTTGGATGTCCCTTTTTTGCCGACGACCACCACCTTAGGCGTGCCAAATCCGTTTTTTTCAAGTAGCAGGTGCCCCTTGAATGACCTTTCTGCCCGTGTTCCTTTGAAAACGTTTTTGATCGGTTCCCACCTGCTGCGTTGCAAAAAGGCTTTATGATAATAAATTTTATTCCTGAATTCAAAGCGATACACTTGCGCAAGCTCAGAGCTTTTAAGCCTTCTGCACAGGGAGCTTTCTTTTTTCGAAATATTGCAGCACAATTCAATAAATGCATCCTGGCACAGTCCCTTCCAAACGATGAGTTTAAACCCATTGAACCAGTAGCTGATATATCTGTTATCGATTGTACCCCATTTATTTCTAAAAATTCTCAACATTTTTTTGCCTGGTATTTCGAATAAATCTTTTACCATTTGTTGATCTTTTTTTCAAGATCAGAATCAACGGCTTTCAAATGCAAATAGTCCTGTATGTTTTTATACTTTTCTTGATAAAAATAGCCTTCCTATTTATAACCGCATTTATTATGGAACCTAAAATCAGCGCCAGCTCCCCACTCCACAAAAAGATCGGTTCGACTCTGGAGTAACACCTTCGGCCTTGATGATAGGCTTATACAAATTATCAGGTCTCTCCACAATCCCCAGGGAAATGACATTGAAGTCCTTAAAATGGATCTGAGAAGGTGCGTTATACGCGTCAATTTGTATAACCACGAAGATAGATAGTCGATTCTGAAAGCCATATTTCTTCTGGGACAGCCCTTTTTTTGCCAAGGGGAATGATTTTTTTTGTGAAGGCATTTAACCAGTGCGGCTGCTAGTAAATAAATCGGTTCTATAGATGGTTTGCATCCTAATCACTGATAATTTCAGGTTTGCCCTTATCGGTTTTGAGATCGTTACTCACAAGTTCAACAGTTAAGATATATTTATGCACGGATTCTTCCTGAACTGGCTATAAGAGTCTTAACGCTTAAGGCACAAAGCTTTCCTTGGACATCATAGTATCAAATACGGTTAACGCTTCATTTTCAGAGAACAAACCACTGACAACATTAGGCCAATAATTTACTTCACTTCGTTTCACGAAATGCAGTCCATATTTTCCTCTAGCCGTTGCCGGGAGAAATTCCCATCCTAGCGCTACGAGGGCCGACATTCTGTGTTTTCCCCCTAACCCGACCCATAACCAATCGTCATTTGAGATGAGAAATTCCCCATGGATAGGTATTGATTTTTTCCATCTATACCCATGAGTATCAATGCTGTCATAGACGGCTGTCAGCCTTTTAAACTCAATTTCACCAACTTCTTGAGATACAGGTCCGAAGTACTGCCAGCCATAATTGCCTTCTTTTTTAAGCCCAAACCGAACGGTTTCTCTTCCTAACAATAAGTCACCGTGAGGATTTGTCGCTATTTGTTGAAGCCTCATTTTAGGAGTCAAGTTCCACCAAGGCATAACTGTGGCTATAGCTGGAATCCTTTGCATGGTTGAATTGTTCAAGGACAAAACATCCATCATCGTTTTAGGCTTGCACGAACTATAAAATTTTTCAAGTGGTGAGCCCTTATAGGTATGACATTCACCCTGAGCATATGCTCTGAGTGTTGTTACAAAAGGGCTATCCAATAATGGAAAACCAAGTAGATTGGTAATGCATTTCTGTATATCAAGCTCGATAAAAAACTTCTTTTTTGAATCAAATGGCAGTTCCAACGGGCTATCATCAAACGTTTGGTGTAAGGGCATACTGAAACGATTAGTAAGCCACGAAAAAATTTTAGATCCTTTCATTGATCCCTCAAAAAAATTGACAACTTAAGCTTTTATTGAAACCGTATGGTATTGTTTTAATGAAAATATCATCACTTTAAACTTTTTAAGGCGTTCAGACATACTCTCGTGTTAATAATCACTATTGTCCAAGAACGGAATTTAGATAAAAAAAATTATAAATTTTACTTGTGGGATTATGGTTATTCGACCAGACAAAAAACCAACCCGCAAAACAAGGCAAATTCCAAACTGATTGTACGACATGCAAGTCTTTTCAGTCAACTGATAGCATGTTTTTATATTGAGAGCAAATAACCTGTCCAGATGTGTTATAAAACTGGACATTTTTATTTGCCGCCGTCAGCTTTTTTGCACATATACTAAAAAATTTTAATCGGAAGTGAGGCTTAATTTGTTCTTCATTTCTTTGGGTCAAGGTCACTGTAAATTTCCATGCTTTGCTTGACAAAAATGATCTTCCTAATGTATAAACGCATTCATAATGGAATTTATAAAAAATGCCAATTACTCACTTCACAAAAAAAGGTCAGTTCGACTCTGGAGTAATACTATTGGCCTTGATGATAGGCTTATACAAATCATCGGCTCTCTGCACAATTCCAAAGGAGATGACATAGAAGTTCTTAAACGGGATAGGAGACGGTGCGTTATACGCGTCAATCATCCTAATGATGAGCTACCCAGTTTGATTGTCAAAGCGTTTCCTCTGCTTAAACTTGAATCTCGTTTCAAATACAAGCGGTATGGCTTGGCTGAAGCGTATAATTATATCCATGCTGCAAAACTTGGCCTGGCTATCCCGGAATACTATGGTTATTTCCAGTATCATCGTTTTGGAACAGTCAAAGCCAATGGCGTACTTATCGAAGACCTCAAAAGCTATCAAACCCTTCATGAGCTTGCGTTGGAACGCCCACAAGAAAAATTAAAAATTTTCAGCCAGGCGATCCCGATCATCCAGCAGCTATTTGAATCCGGGGCCAATCACATAGACACCACCGCTCATAATTTTATGGTCTCTCCTTCAGGAGAAAAAATAGTCGCCATTGATTGGCAGTACTGCTCATTTCATAAACCGAACAATATTGATCAACTCACCCTTCAAGCTGTTCAATTTCTGCGCTACACAGACATGACAGAAAGCAACAGTCCGGACTGGACCGCTTGGCTCAAAGAGCTCCATACCACGTGCGCCCCTGAGGGGAACTGGGAAACATTCCGTCATAATGTCCATGAACTACAGTCTCAAAAACGAGCAAGCACAAGAAGCCGCCTGGCTCTCGATGTCCCTATGCCAAGCGACAAAACATAGTAAGGATGAATCGATATATTATGTTCCATTTCGGTCAAAAATTTCGACGCCTTCGGAATAAACTTCGCTGGAGAAAAGCACGCAAGCGTGGAAAAACGTTAAGACTCCGCGTAGGGAACATTGCCGGGTTCCTTCATTGCCTTAACACTCTAAATATTCCCTATGTGGTCCTTCGCTGGTTTGATGAAGTCCCGCTCACCATAACTGAAGAAGAAGAATGTTTCGAAGATATTGATTTTTTGATCGATCATACGCGGCTTGAGGAGGTGGTTGAACTATCCTCCCGGCATCCAGGAAAGATAAAATGTGATTTCTACAGCCCCACAGGCAAACGGGGGACGGGTTATAAAAAAATGCCGTATTACCCGCCTGTAATGTCATGGGAAATCTTGGCCAGCCGTAAAATTTATCAAGACAACTTTTATGTGCCTTCCCCGGAGGTTCATTTCAAGTCACTGGCCTATCACCTCACTTACCACAAGGCGACCTCCTCCGGCATTCCATCCGGCACGGATACTTTTCCCGAATGCCTACCAGCAAAACGGCCCTACCGCGAGTTACTCGAACAACTGGGCGATAGCATTCAACTTGATCTTCCCAAACCTTACACCCTAACCAGACTCCATCATTACCTTCAACATCAAGGATGGGGTATGCCATATGATTTGATGACCCGCTGGCCCAAAGAAAAGGAATGGATGCTCTATACAGCAAAACAAGAAGAAAAAATATTTCGACCACACGCTGAACGCGACCCCAATCTTGTTGTCTTTCTGCTGCGCGCTGATGCTACTAAAGACAAAGAAATCATGGATTCCACCGTAGCTCTAGTTAAAAAACATTTCAATATTTTGAAAACCGTTCAGCTTGATGAGGCGATGACCGTGAGAATTTTGAGGTCCGTTCGAGGCGGAAACTGGATGGAGAACAGGGGAACAGAGCTCATCCCCCCCACCGTGGCCTTAGTGTGCAGGGACGAAGCTCCGGAGGCCTTTGCTCCCGATGATCCCCGTCGCAAAAAATACCCCTTAATCAACAATGCCAAGGTGCTCTATAAAAATGATATCCGGGACACCATAAATCTGAAATTCCCCAGCAGCAAACATAAACGGATCGTCCTGCATGCAAGTGACAATGCTATGGAAGCCCAACATCACCTGCAAGCGGTCTTTGGACCTCAATATCCTTCTGTTTGCGAAGAACTGAGGTGTTAATATGCCTATTGATTTCCAAAAAATATGCCTTGAAGCTCCTCGGAAGCTGAAAATGTCTGCTGCACAGACAGGTACCTTCAAACTACTGCAATCACTTCCCCCCCGATCCAAACTTTCCCGGAAATTGCTACGCTGCATTTACGGAAAGAGATTCAAGCATATGACCATCACAGGAGCCGCGTTCCGGCTCCAACCGACATCCCATCCCCAAGTCTGGGAGATTTTCTGGAAAGGTAAAAAACTGGGGGAAACCCACCCCTTCCCCCAGATACAGAATTCAGAAAAAGAGGACATCTGGATCCTTGCTACAGGACCATCTGTTAATTCACTCGACCTTTCAAAAATTAGGAATAAAAAAGTGTTAGGGGTGAACGGTTCAATTGCCGTCTGTCAGAAGCATGGCATTGTACCCAGCTACTATGCCAGTTCCGATCATAACTTTTTTTCAGAACGGATGAAATTGATAAAGGAGGCTATAGCTTCAGGAGCGCATTGTTTCTTTTCTTTTAACGGCATTGCTCGAATTTGTGAACAGGCGCCCGAAATAATTTCCCAAGGTAAAATTTCATTCTTTGAAATTGTCAATCGCTACTACGGTATTCCAGGAGTTGAGATGGGAGACCTCTATCAAAGCTGTTCCAGGGATCCTGATATGATTATCAGTAGCAATCCGTACAAAATTGGATGGAGTCATAATCTCTGTAAAGGGGTTTTTGTTGCAAAAACAATTACCTACAGCGCCTGTCAAATTGCCAACTATCTTCAGGCCAGGAATATTTTTATCCTTGGTATGGATTTGGGGAACCCAAAAGGACAGCCAATCCGTGCCTATGAATCTGGCGCCCAGGCATGTGTGTCCAGCCTGGATAAAGATTATGAGGCCACCATTCTTCCGTCATTTCAGTTTCTGTCGCAGCTCAATCTGTCCACCCGTGTTTGGAATTTATCTCTAAATAGCCGTCTCCCAGATGATGTCATTCCAAAACTAAGCTATGAAGACGCCCTCAACTATGAAGAGGTCTCTAACCAATGAAAGCCATACTTCTTAACGACACCGATGCCGGTAGACATATAGGCTGCGAACTTGTCATCAGAAATACCCGCCTACTTTGCGAGCAATACGGTATCGAGATCATTCACTCTGTCAAAACCAGAGCCGCCATGGAGTCAGAAAACCAGATCGCCCCACTGCTCAACACCGCCGATTTGATTTTACTCAATGGGGAAGGGACGCTTCATGATGACAAACCCCGAGCCCTGGCTTTACTCAAAGCGGCGGGCATGGGAAAGGCTGCAGGCCTCAAGACAGTGCTGTACAATTCTATCTGGGACAATAACCCGATTGGACAACAATACCTCCCCAATTTCGATCTCATTTATTGCCGGGATAGCCACAGCTCATCTGAAATACGCATATTCCACCCCAACCTCAAAGTGCAAACCGTGGCCGATATGATTTTTACCACACAGCTGTCCAGTCAACTTTCGCCGCAAAGTAACAACCCTCTGATATCCGATTCAGTTAAAAAAGACAAATGCTTTGCTCTTGCCAAATTTGCTGTTCGAAACCGGCTGCCTTTTGTACCTATGGGAAGTGGATTCCACGACAGGGTTCGATCCTCCCCTATCCTTAAATGGAAACTATCTCGTCATTGTAATTACCAATTTGATCAGCTCGATACTCCAGAATCCTTTGCTGCAAAAATCCAATCATCATCGGGAATAGTCACTGGTAGATTTCACGCGGCATGTTTTGCTCTGTTATTGGAAACTCCCGTATGTTGTTTATCATCAAACACGCGTAAAATCGAATCTCTTTTCTCAGACTTCGGATTGTCCCCCGAACTTGTTGAACAAAACGTTTCATCACTTGAAGATGCTGTTCCTCAATGGCAGGAACAAATACAACACCGCCGTCAATTAAACCAACATATTGAAAAGACCCGTAAAAAAATTCACCGCATGTTTGAGCAAATATCTCAGCTATAATCCAGTCGCTCTTAAAATCAATATCATGCCCCTTACATCAACAGGCCTTCTGCCTGTAATTTCACATCAGCCACGAAACATTGAGCTTAAAATAAAAACTTTGACGCTATTACAGTCCAATGTATACTTTCTGAGCCACTTGAGCCAGGATATCTCACAAATGGACAATATGGGATTTTTTCAAAGCACTTCCTATTAATTTTTCAAAAGCCTTTTTATCAGCATCATTGAAGTTTATTTGAACGTCAAAAACAAGAAAAGGCCAGTCAGATGGAAAATCGTTCGCAATTTTTACATAGTCTTTTTGCGTTGTAACGATGAACGCTGCCCCGCTGTTTTCAAAGGCCCTTTTTATGTCGTCAGTGTCGGAGTGGAATGTGCCGGCTAAAGATTGTCGGTGTGAACAGGATCTTTCCCACTGTGTGCAGGTAATATAACAGACATCCATTCCGGGAATTTTATTAAACCCCACCAGGCATCGTAGTTTGTTTCCCGGGTATGCCGGTGCACCAATTTTACAAAAGATATATACCGCGCATGGTTGGTCACTTCGGAGGCAGGAAGTATTGTAATATCAAGCCCCTCTGGTTTTTCTCCTTCCCATGAGATAGTATAGGCAACAATTTTATGCCCACGGGCCATGCATTCCTTTGCAATGTTGATAAAATTGACCTGCAACCCGCCAAAGGGGAAATATTTAAACAAACAAAATGCCAAGTTTAATTTTTTATTCATTGAAAATTTATTTGTCGTCAACATCTGAAATTATCTTTTTTTATAAACACGAAACGTACCCTTTATTATAAAAGACCTAACCTGGCAAAGCCAGAGGTAAATTGAATATTGAAAAGTGAGAATTAAAAATTTGTGGCATCGCGGAGTTTATACCAGTCACCCCACGCTTTATTTTTTGGATATAAAAAACACGAATTTCAGAATTTAGTTACTGAAACAGGGGGCGGCCGAGTTCATAACAATTCGGTACACGCGGCAATAACCTTTTCTGCAGAGACCTTCATGCAGGCATCCGTACCATTGGGACATAGATTGCTTCCATGCCTTCTGCAGGGTTTACACTTAAGTGTATCATCCTGTACAACCTTTGCTTTCGGATTTTGCCAGGGTCCAAAGCCAAACGCAGGTGAGGTGGCACAAAACACTGCTACGGTTGGGACCTTAAATGCCGAGGCCATGTGCAGGGCCATGCTGTCGTTACAGATGACGAGCCTGCTCCGCTTCATGAGGTAGAGTGTATCGGAAAGGGAAAGCCTGCCTGAATAATCTATAATGTTATTCTGATCGTTTATTTTTTCGCAGACCTCTTTGTCAGCCGGGCCACCGATTAGAATAATTTTTTTACCTGATTGTGCAAAATGACGGGCAACCGCTGAATACCCCTCCCAGTGCCACTGCTTTGTTTTCCAGGCACTACCGGGCGCCATAACAATAATATCCCCGGCTATGGGAAACTCTTTTTTTGCAGTAACGGAAAGGTCTTCATACACAGGTTCAAAAAGCCTTAGATTTTTATTAAAATCCGTTTCCGGCAATTCATCAAAAAGAAGAGACAGGTTTCTTATTACAGCATGTCCTTTTAATTTTTTTCGTCGTTGTCTCGTGTATAAAAAATTCAATTTTGCATCCTGAAACCCTATCCGGATGGGAATCCCTGCAAGAAAAAGCAAAATGGAAGTTCGATAGGATCGATGCAGGGAGTAAACCCGGTCAAATTTTTTAGTTTTTAGTTTTTTGGCTTTTTTGAAAACGCCCGAGAGACTCTTTTCGTTGCCGCGCTTATCAAAAGAGATGACATCATCAACCAGGGGGTCATTCTCCAAAAGGGCAGTGGCTAGAGGCGTAGTCATAACGGTCAGGTTCGCTTTGGGATAAATTTTTTTTAAACCTGAAAGAACAGGTGTTGATAGAATCGTATCACCAAGAAAACTCAATTGTACAAGAAGTATATTCATAAGACTTCAACCAAAAGTATTCAAGCCACCTCCAATGGCGTTGCCTTTCATCGATTCTGGAGCAAAACGACTGAAAAAATGTAGCACACACAGTTTGGAAATGTAAATGCAATATAATGTGGATTTTTAAAATAGGAGAAAAAATTCAGAGGGCATAGCTTTCGGTACACGCATATTCTGTAAGCGCCGTTGCTTGGACGAGAAAAAGTATTAAAATATATCAGGAATCCGCAGGAACACGAAAAGTTTAAAGACAGCGATCGTACTGATTTGAATAGAGACCCCTTTGGGGTAGCAAGTAATGAATGCTCTTTTAGGGCTTTATGCAAGCCACCACGTCCTCCGGTGGCCATGACTTTTTATATGGATAAACCGGCGCCGAGGTATGATGGCATATATTTGTTTTTGCAACACTTTGATTTGTCTGGTATAAGAAATTATTATACTGGTTGAATTTTTTTCGAATGCATACCGGCGATTTTCGCTGATCCGGAGTAAAATTTGATGAATAAAACGATCAAAAAAAACAATCCGCCAAAAAAAGATGCCGAACCCCAATCGCCGGATGCCGGATTATCTGAAATCCAGGCTGAAAACAAAGCGGTCATGGAGGACGGATGCCACCTGCCGGCGGCCGGAGAAGTCGGGAGATCTGCCGTCAATAAAAATTATTTTTTGCTGTTTCTTCTGCTTATTGTTTTTATCGGGTGTTATCATATTATCAAGCCCTATTTGAATACGATTATCCTGGCCGCGCTCCTGGCGATCCTTTTCAGTCCCATTCATTTGAAAATTGAAAAAAAATTGTCCGGTCGAAAAAATACAGCCGCTTTTTTTTCCTGCATCCTGATTACCCTGGTGGTGGTTCTTCCGCTGGTATTTATGCTCATCGCCCTGATCGGGCAGGGGATAAGCTCTTTTGACGCCATCTATGACTGGTTTGAGGCGGGTAAATACCAAAAGTTCATGGAGCACCCGTTGATTACCGGTCTGTTGGTGCAGGTTGACCGCTGGCTGCCGGATGTGCAGAAATATTTTCCCAATATGCAGCTGGAAAATATTCAGATTGATAAGATGGTGCTGAACCTGACGGGCGTGTTCGGGAAATTTCTGATTGATCAGGGCGGCAATCTGGCAGGGAACCTTTCCGCTTTTGTGGGTAAATTTTTTCTGATGCTGTTCACCTTCTTTTTTTTCATCCGGGATGAGGAAAAAATTACGGATGCCGCGCTTCATCTGATCCCTTTAAGTGCCAGCCAGGAGAAAAAAATATTGCTGAAAATTAAGACTGTGTCAAAGTCGGTACTGCTCGGCACCCTGGTGACGGCCCTGGCACAGGGGGCTGCAGGCGGGATCGCCTTCTGGATCGCCGGCCTGCCGGGATTTTTCTGGGGCATGATGATGGCGTTTGCATCCTTGATTCCCATGGTAGGCACCGCTCTGATCTGGATTCCGGCGGCTGTTTTTCTGTTTGTTTCAGGCCATTGGGGATATGGAATTTTCATGGTGCTGTGGTGCGTCATTGTAGTGGGCATGATCGACAATCTGATACGGCCGATTTTCATGCAGGGGGCCGCCGATATGAGTACGCTGTTGATTTTTTTTGCGATTTTAGGCGGTTTGAATTACTTCGGCCTGATCGGACTCTTATACGGCCCCCTGATCTTCGGGCTGGCCATGGTCCTTTTATATATCTACAAACTTGAGTTTGAAGTATTCTTGGACCGGCAGGACCGAACATAACTATAAATTGTCTACGAAGGGCGATGAAGATTTTTGCGTAATCAAAAAACATTATGAATAATAAAATTGTTAAAACTAAAGGGATGAAGAGAATACTAAATGCTTTTTTATATTCTTGTGATGGCTTAAAACATGCCGTTTTAAATGAAACGGCGTTTTTTCAAGAACTGCTCATATTTTTTGTTTTGCTTATTGCCCTTTTATTGCTAAACATTCCTGCTATATTAAAACTCATACTGCTTATCTGCAATACAGGGGTTTTAATCGTTGAGCTCCTTAATGCTGCGATAGAATCTATTGCTGATAAGGTTTCACCCGAATATGATATTTTGGCGAAGCAGGCAAAGGATATGGGGAGTGCTGCTGTTTTATTGGCCATTTTATGTGCTGTTTCTGCCTGGTGCTATGCCTTGTTTGCAATACTATAAAACTTGTCGCCGATGATGATAAAAGCGTCGACGTATTCTGGTTTTATGCAACCACTACCTTGAAACTCACATTTCGCCTGTTTAAATATTAATTTTAAAAGTTAGCAATCAAATAAAAATAGAGTAAATCGAAATTTGGAGTATGACTTTTAACCGCGGTTGCCTGGAGGCTGATTTTGAATCAGAGTTCCGATGGGTTTCGATTCCGAAAAATTTTAATTATTTCCGGAGCGCATTTTTCCCACGACGTTTTTTCCAGTTTTTTGGCGGTGTTTCTGCCGCTGCTCATCGATAAGTTTTCCCTGAGCATCGCCCTTGCCGGAACATTTACAGTGATTTTTCGGGCGCCCAGCCTGTTGAATCCACTGCTGGGTTTTATCTTTGATCGGAGCAATTTTTATTATCCGGCAATCTGGGGGCCCGCCGTTACCGCCTGTGCCATGAGTCTGATCGGTGTGGCCCCTTCCTATGGCGCAGTCTGCATCTTGCTGCTTTTTGCGGGAATCAGCGCATCAATGTTTCACGTGGTGGGCCCTGTGCTGATAGCCCGAGTGGCAGGCCACAGTCTGGGGCGTGGCATGAGTTTCTGGATGACCGGCGGAGAGGCGGCCCGTTTTGTCGGCCCTATTCTGGGTGTCTGGGCCGTATCTTTCTGGGGGTTTGAAGGATGCTTTCCGGTGATGCTTCTGGGGCTGCTGGCTTCCCTGTTTCTTCATGTACAGCTCAAGGGTATCAATTTCGCTATAGCGGCAGAACACCGGGAACACATTTCAAAATCCTTGCAAAGCCTGAGCCGGATGATGTTGCCTCTTTCGGGAATAATGGTTGCCGTCCTTCTCATGGCCGCCCCCCTTGCGGCTTTTTTGCCGACGTTCATGGTTGCATCCGGCAAGAGCCTGTGGATAGGCGGTGCGGCCTTGGCATTACTGGAGGGCGCCGGTGCCCTGGGTACCATAACGGGGGGAACCTTGAGTGACCGATTGGGGCGCCGCAGGATGCTGGCGGGGGCCATCCCGTTGTCGGCGCTTTTAATGCTGGCATTTCTGTATACCCCCGATTGGCTGGCGATTCCTCTTCTGGTGTTGCTTGGGTTTACGCTTTTTTCAATTTCCCCCATTGAACTGGCCATCGTGCAGGATCAGTGTGCCGAACAGCGCGGAACCGCCAATGGGCTCTATATGGGCATCAGTTTCGTCATCACGGCAGTGGTAACGGTTTCGGTGGGATGGCTGTCGGATCAGATCGGGATGCGGGCTGCTCTGGCCGTCTGCGCAGTATTCGGGCTCCTGGGCACGCCGTTTGTTCTGCTGCTGCCGCCCCGGTCCAGCTCGTAAACTCGTTTCATCTCTTTCTAGGTTTTAATTTATACTTTTCAGTCCCAGGTTTCAAGCCGTGAGCGACTACGTTTTTTTAAGGCCTTTACGCTCCAGATCAAGAAGCTGTTTTTTGATATCAAGCCCTTCGCCGAAACCCACCAACTGTCCTTGACTGCCGATTACACGGTGGCAGGGGATGACAATGGGAATCGGGTTTTTGCCATTGGCTCCGCCTACGGCCCGGAAAGCCTTGGGATTATCGATGGCAACGGCAATATCCCGGTAACTGACCAGATGCCCATAGGGGATTTGTTTGAGTGCCCGCCAGACCTGCTGCTGGAAATCGGTTCCCACCGGGGCAAGCGTGAGATCAAAGCACTGCAATTCTCCTGCAAAATAGGCCGTGAGCTGCCGGCCGGCCGCCTTTAGAAACACAGGGTCTCTTTGCCAGTGATCTTCTATTTTTAACGGAAGCCTGCCCTGCTGAAAAGCAATTTGTCGGATTCCCTCCTCGTCGCCGGTCACTGCCAACGGCCCCAGCGGTGTGTCAATTAAGTCGTAAACCATGATAATTTTCTCCTGACCAGTCTGGATTTAGAAAATTGGAAAAGAAAATTTGCAATTCGAAATCTGTAAGCTGAAACTTGACACCCGGAACCTCCAGCCCTCTGCCTTCCACCTTCAAGATACTTCTGTTTGATTCTCGCATGTTTCACACGCGTGGCGTTTGCTATCGTGAAGAGTGACGGATGTTTTGAGATCGCGGTTAAAGCTTATGATGGCGATTCAACAAAAAAAGGGCGTCTCACTTTATTTGCAAAGTGGAACGCCCTTTTTTTGATTTTGTTTTAGTAGACTATGCAGCAGTAACATTTGCAGCGGAAGGCCCCTTGGGACCATCCTCTATGTCAAATGTGACCCGGTCACCCTCGTTGAGAGATTTAAAACCGCTTGCGTTTATACCTGAATGATGAACAAATACATCCGGCCCATCTTCCTGCTCGATAAACCCAAACCCCTTTTTGTCGTTAAACCATTTTACAATTCCGTTAGCCATTCTGCCAATCTCCTTTTTAAAAATTCCTGTGGTTCCGGACTTCAAGTTGCTGCCACTCCGGCAAGCAGATAGTCACCCAAGAACGAAACCTATACGTTTTTCAAAACGTATCATTTATATACTAAACATTTTTTAACATAAATCAAGAATTTTATAAAAAAATGTAGTAACTATTCGGATTCCTGAATCGAGAAAAATCAAGTATACGCCAAAATATTGAAATGCAACTGTTTTTCGCATATGTTCAGGTACTTTATGGGACATCGGTTCAAGAGCCGGCAAGTGGCTATAATCGCATTATTGGGAAGTGTTGAAGTTATGTAATATTACGCAGAAATGTCGTAAAAAAAGGCTGCTGCCGTTTCCTGCGCCGTATAATTTTACTTGCATAATTCCGATAACTGTTTCAAATTCTGGAATGAATCGTGCCGGAAGGCACACATGTGCCGAATTTTCATTGCAGGAATTACCCGAATTATCGGCAAACATTGATTCGGAAGTGCCGCATATTTGAGAGAGACTGGAATAAGATGAAAAAAATAGAGGAGATCACTCTGCTGTATGAAATCAGCGAGGTGCTCAATAAACATTTTGACCTGAAAAAATCTCTTTACAGTGTTCTGGATATTCTTTCCAGTTCCATGACTATGGTGCGCGGCACCATTGCCATTCTTGATTTATTCAGCAACGAGATCAGCATAGCTGTCGCCCATGGGATTTCCCGCAGCGCAATGGAAAAGGGAAAGTACAGGCTGGGCGAGGGGATAACCGGGCTGGTCATTGAAACCGGCCGGGCCGTGGCCATACCTAAAATCAGCGAAGAACCCCTTTTTTTGAATCGCATGGCATCACGCAAGGCACTGGCCCGGGAAGATATTTCATTCATATGCGTACCGATAAAGAAGGGAAATAGGGTCATCGGTGCCCTGAGTGTTGACCGTCCCTATGATTCGTCATACTCCCTCAAGGACGGTCGCACCCTTCTGTCCGTGGTGGCAACCATGATCGCCAGGCATGTGATCAACCTGGAAACCATCCGCATGGAAAAGGAACGGCTGCGGGGTGAAAACAGACGGTTGCGGTCGGAGTTGAAAAACAGATATCGCATTACCAATATTATCGGTAACAGCAACAAGATGCGGGAAGTTTTTCAAATGATTTCGCAGGTTTCCCGCAGTAATGCTACGGTCATGATTCGCGGGGAAAGCGGTACCGGCAAGGAATTGGCGGCTAACTCGATCCATTACAACAGCCTTAGGGCGAAAAAACCTTTTGTGAAGATAAATTGTGCGGCTTTGCCGGCCAACCTGATTGAAAGCGAGCTTTTCGGGCATGAGAAAGGCGCGTTTACCGGGGCCATTAGGCAAAAGACCGGAAAATTCGAACATGCCGATAAGGGGACTATTTTTCTCGATGAAATCGGCTCCATCGGACTGGATGTTCAAGTCAACCTTTTGCGGGTGCTTCAGGAAAAGGAGTTTGAGCGGGTCGGCGGGCTTGCCACCATTAAGACGGATGTCCGTATTATCGCCGCCACCAATAAAAACCTGGAACGGGCCGTGGAAGAGGAAACATTCAGGGGCGATCTTTACTATCGGTTGAATGTTTTTCCGATTTATATGCCTCCGCTCAGGGAACACAAGACCGACATCCTGCTGCTGGCCGATTATTTTCTGGAAAAATATGCCGGTGAAAACCACAAGGAGACCCGTCGTTTTTCAACACCTGCCATTGATATGCTCATGGATTACCACTGGCCCGGAAACGTCAGGGAATTGGAAAACTGTATCGAAAGGGCCGTGTTATTATGTGAAGAGGGTGTGATTCACAGCTACCACTTGCCTCCCACACTGCAGACCGGTACTGAATCGGATACGCTTCCCGGACTCTCCCTTGAGGGGGCTGTCGTCAAACTGGGAAAAGAAATGATTATCGATGCCCTGAAAAATACACGCGGCAACATCACTGAAGCTGCACAAATTCTGAAAACAACCGTGCGGAAATTTTCCTACAAGGCGATAAGATGCGATGTTGATTACCGGCAATATCGATAGGAATGGCGAGGATGGTACCGGTTTTGAGGCTGCCCCGCCCATTATTCCCATATAATAGGGGAGTTAAGGGGGCAATGTTTTCGGCGGTCCCGAACGTCATATGCAGCCCGTTACCTTATATATCGTAGTAAAGGAAAAATTTGTGGGGATGGTTACAGATTTTTATTTTTCATTATGGCAGTTCGATATAGCAATAGCCGTGCCACGACTTTGAACATAATTTTAATGCAGAGTAAAAAATATGATAGACAATAATCTTCCTTGACATTTTTTAAGATTTTTTATAATCGTAGCTGTTTAAAAAGTTATTTTCAGTACGGTACTAAATTCGAGTTTTTGCCAGGCCGGTCAAGGAGGTTAAATGGCTTTAACCATAGATGGATTTGCAGGCAACGGTACGTTTGCCCAGGGTGTTCATCCACCGGAAAACAAAATCTTTTCCACCGAGGTAGCAATTGAAGTCGTTCCACAGCCGTCAAAGGTGCTTTTGCCGTTATCACAGCATGTGGGAGCCCCTTGTCAATCAATCGTCAAACCAAAACAGCAGGTAGCTTTCGGAGAGATGGTTGCCAAGGGCGGCGGATTTGTTTCTGCTGCATTGCATTCCCCGGTGGCCGGTAAAATCCAGAGAAATGTTGTAACGACCCTGCCGCATGGGCGTCGTGTGGAAGCGATTGTCATCAAGGCAGACGGGGAACAGATCGAAGGTGATTCGCTGTACGAGGAGATTCTGGGCGGCGAGTGGCCAACCCGGGGGCTGGAAAAATTTGACTCCCGGCAGATTTCAAATGCCATCCATGATGCCGGTATTGTCGGGCTTGGCGGGGCGGCATTCCCCACCCATGTCAAGCTTATGAGCAACGAAAAGGTCGACATCGACACCCTTTTGATCAACGGTTGTGAATGCGAACCGTTTTTGACATGTGATTATCGTATGATGATAGAGGCATCGGGCCCCATTATCACAGGTGCCCTGCTGGCGGCTCAGGCTGTTGGTGCAAAAGATATTGCCATTTGCATCGAAGACAACAAACCCCGGGCCGTCGATGTACTGAAAAAGGCAGCGGTCGGCACCGGCATTAAAGTTGCCGTTTTAAAAACGAAATACCCCCAGGGCAGTGAAAAACAGTTAATCATGGCTGTGACCAAACGTGCGGTGCCGCTGGGCGGCCTGCCCATGGATGTGGGGGTGGCCGTAAGCAATGTTGGAACGATTGCTGCGGTGGCACGTGCCGTTCTAAATGGCAAACCGTTGACCCATCGCGTTGTCAGCATCACCGGCGGCGGCATCCTAAATCCAAAGAATCTTCTGGTTTCAGTTGGGACACCTATCCGGGAACTGATTGATTACTGCGGCGGATTCAAGGAAAACGCGGCCCGTGTGATCTCCGGCGGCCCCATGATGGGTTTTGCCTTTACCAATTTTGACGCGCCTGTAACCAAGGGAACCAGCGGCATAACGGTGCTGACCGCGGAAGATGTGGTGAAATCGGAAGAAACCTCCTGTGTTCGATGCGGCCGATGTGTGGATGCGTGCCCCATGAACCTGGTTCCGACCAAGATCGCCCTTGCATCCCGCATCAAAGATATCGACCTGGCCCAGCAGTATAATATTATGGCCTGTTTCGAATGCGGCTCATGTGCCTATACCTGTCCGGCCAACATTCCCCTGGTCCAGCTCATCCGTACAGGTAAGGGCCTGATTATGGCAAGTAAAAAGAAATAGTTTCAATAACATGGACCGGCTTTAAGATGCAGGTTGGATGTTCAACCCGCCCGTCGAGGCCCGGCCAAACATCCGGATAATTTATTTAGTTATGGCAGAAAACAAACAACAAATCGAGTCAGACGTTGCGGCCGAGGCACCGGTTTTTCATGTGTCGTCTTCGCCGCATTTGTCCAGCACATCCCATGACACCCGGAAGATGATGCTTGATGTCCTGATAGCGCTTATACCGGTGGTTATCATGGCACTGTATGTATTTCGCATGTATGCCCTGCGGCAGATGTTAATCTGCGTCGGTAGTTGCCTGATGGCAGAAGCGCTCTTTGTGAGGATGCGTGGAAAATCTTTCAGCCTGAATGATTATTCCGCAGCCATCACCGGCGTTATTCTTGCTCTGTCCCTGCCCGGCACCGCTCCGTGGTATATAGGGGTAATTGCTTCCTTTGTGGCCATCGGCATCGGCAAGGTACTCTTCGGCGGTCTCGGGATGAATATCTTCAACCCGGCCATGGTGGGGCGAGCCTTTGTAATGATCTCCTTTGCCGCCGCGATGGCAGCATCGGGATATGAAAATGTTCAAAGCACCGTGGATGCCATTACCCAGGCCACACCCATGGATGCCTTCAAGCAGTCAGGCGTTGTCACACCTTTATTCGCCCTGTTTACCGGTATGACAAACGGTTCGCTCGGAGAAACCAGTGGACTTGCCTGTCTTTTGGGCGGCATTTATTTATGTGTCCGGCGTACCGCATCATGGGAAATTCCGGCAGGCGTAATAGCGTCCGTGCTGGTATTGGGCGGTATCGTCAATTTGATTAATCTCGATTCCGAGTGGACCGTACTGCATCATCTGTTGGGCGGGGCCTTACTTTTCGGTGCTTTTTTTATTGCCACCGACCCTGTCACCAGCCCCCTGACACCAAAAGGTAAGTTTATTTTCGGAATCGGTGTTGGCACTCTGGTTATGTTGCTGCGAGTATTCAGCGGGTACCCCGAGGGCATAATGTTTGCTGTTTTGCTGATGAATTCCTTGACTCCGCTTATTAATCGCTGGACGATTCCGCGGCCGCTGGGCGGCCAATAAGCTATATTTTTGAAAAGGTCATGGTTTTGCAAAGATTTATAGGCACTGATCTAAAAAAAAGATGGATAGATTATGAACGCTACATATATGGAACAATCTTTTGGCCAACGTATTAAAAACAACAATATTGTTCAGGCCTGGCTTGTATTAGCCCTGGCGCTGCTTTTCGGCGCATTACTGGCCGGAATCCAGTTGTTTCTGGCCCCGACTATCGAGGCCAATAAGATCAACGAAACCCTTCAGAAGGTTCCGGAACTGGTTTTTGGCAAAGCCAGGGCACTCGATATGGTCGAGCAGAATCAGCAGCTTGAAATAACACCGCAAACCATAGAAATCGAGAAGCATGGGACAAAGGTTTTCTACAGCGTTTTCGAAACCAGGGTTGTCGGAAAACTTGCAGGCTGGGTAGTAAAAACCGCAGGTCAGGGATATGCCGATAAGATCGAATTGCTCATCGGGCTGGATTCGGCCGCGGAAACCATAACCGGGCTGTTTGTGCTGGATCAAAAAGAAACACCCGGCCTGGGCAATAAAATCGTTACGGAAAAATGGCGCGATCAATTTATTGCAAAGAAAACCGGCAACCCATTGACGGTAACCAAGGACGGAGCCAAGGCACCCAATGAAATCGACGGCGTAACAGGCGCCACCATTTCTTCCAGAGCCGTCAGCAATATCATCAATACGGCAGTGAACGATCTTAAAGACATTCTGGCCGCTAAGGCTGGACAATAGAAGAAAAGAGGATTATCGAGAAAATGGCTGATCAACCAACTTCCACCGAGCGATTCATTCAGGGCATTTTACCGGAAAACCCTGTTTACAGACAACTGCTTGGGCTGTGCCCTACTCTGGCCGTAACAAACGGTATGAAATCCGCCCTCACCATGGCCGCCGCCGTAGGCTTTGTTCTGCTGTGCGCCAATGTTATGACCAGCCTGATTCGGAATCTGCTCAAGCCTCATTTACGGATTGTTATTTTCACGCTTACCATTGCCACCTTCGTGACGATCGCAGACCGTTTTCTGGCGGCATATATGTATCAGATGAGTAAAACGCTCGGACCCTATATACCATTGATCATTGTTAACTGTATCATTATATGCCGCTGCGAGGTCTGTGCTTCCAAGCAATCGGTAATCACTGCCGCCTCCGATGCCATCGGCCAGTCCATTGGTTTTGCACTGGCGCTTTCCAGCCTTGCCGTCGTTCGGGAGATATTGGGCACCGGTATGTTTTTCGGTTTGCGGGTTCTGCCCGTTGCCTGGCCGGACTGGGTCATCATGGTACTGCCGCCGGGTGCTTTTCTTACATTTGGCGTTCTTCTCGGAACGGTCAACTGGATTGACAGCCGGAGGGCTGCTAAATCAGCTAAAAATTAGGGATGTTAAAATATGAATTATTTAATCGATATTTTCCTTATTGCCATCAGTGCCGCCCTGATAAATAATTTTGTTTTGCATTATTTTGTGGGAATCTGCCCCTTCGTGGGTGTTTCCCGGCGGGTTGACATGGCTTTTGGCATGGGATGTGCGGTGACGTTTGTAATTTCCATAGCTGCAATTTTGAGTTGGAGCATTACGACACTTATTCTTATGCCGGGTGCGCCCCTGTCAAGCTGGGTTGCCGGATTTTTTATGCCGGCCGAGGCCGCCGGAAAAATTGATCTGACGATTTTAAGCTACATTGTCTATATTTTTGCCATTGCCTCCTCCGTACAGTTTGTGGAGATGTATGTTCGTAAATTTTTTCCGGTTTTATATAAATCGTTTGGTGTCTTTCTGCCGCTTATTACCACCAATTGCGCGATTCTGTTTGCCTGTCTGACGATCATGAGCAATGTCGTCGGCGTGGACAATCCCGCTGATGCCTGGGACCTCGGGCGGTCACTGATTCTGGCGCTATTCGGTGGTGTCGGCTTTACAATCGCCATTGTGATAATGGCCGGTATTCGGGAAGAACTGGACCTGTGTGACGTTCCAAAGCCCTTCCAGGGGGCCGCGATTACCCTTATCGTGGGTGGAATTCTGGCCATGGCTTTCATGGGGTTTACCGGGGTGGATTCCGGATTAAAAAAGGCACTGACTGTCAAACCGGCAGAGCAGGCGCAGGTTGCGGACAGGCTGGGGGCAAGCGGGGAGTTTTATGTCGTCAAGGCTTTTGACAAGGTTCATCTGCAGTAAGTAAGCAGTCTGCATCTCCGGCCATTGCCGGAGAAAGCGTATACTTCTGCCGGTTTGGATTTTACGATAACGAGAAAACCAAGTAGTTGGAGAATTACAGGAGTTGTTATGACGTGGGTCACCATAGGGCTGTCTGCCGGAAGCATGGTCGGAATGGCAGTAATCTTTTCTTATATTCTGGGTTGGGCCAACAAGGCTTTTCATGTTGAGGTGGATCAAAATGTTGAAAAGATTATCGAGGTCTTACCCGGTGCCAATTGCGGCGGCTGCGGTTGCGTAGGGTGCGGAGAATATGCCGAAGCCGTTGTAGCCGGTGAAGCCGCAGTAAACAAATGTACCGTGGGTGGAGAAGGCGTTGCCGCGGAGATAGCCGCTATTATGGGGGTCGAAGTCAGTGATGCCGCACCGATTCGCCCGCTTGTCAGTTGTAATGCACATTATGATGATCGACTCCAGCGTAGCGAATACCGCGGGGAACCCACCTGTTCGGCCGCCGGTTTGATCCAGGGTGTGCAGGGCTGCACATATGGCTGTCTTGGTTTTGGCGATTGTGTAAGCGTGTGTAATTATGATGCCATTCATATAGTAGACGGCCTGGCCGTGGTGGATTATGAAAAATGCGTGGGCTGCGGGGCCTGTGTTAAGGCCTGCCAGCGGGGTATTATTGCCATGACGCCCTTTAAATATGACAGGATACTGGCCGTTACCTGCTCGAACCCGGATTCGGCAAAAGATGTCAAGTCTGTCTGCCTTGTCGGATGCATCGGTTGTAAACTGTGCGTCAAATCCTGCGATCTGTTTGAGATGCAGGGCAACCTGTCGGCCATTGATTATGAAAAATATTCGAACGACCATACCGAAGACCTGAAAAAGGCTGTCGATAAATGCAAACCCGGATGCATCAATCTGGTGGGCAAACCCGTGGCCGGGTTTTCGGAAAAAACAGATGCTAAAGTAGAAGATACCATCGATGACAGCACCTGGTGGACGAACAATTAGGCGCTGCATGCTTAATTTTGTGTTTTTTATGGCAAGAAATTTTTAAATGTCGAACGATGGAGAATTCGAACCGCAGAACCGCAGAATTTCCAAATTCGGTACTCTGTCTATTGGCGGGCACAGCCCACACCCTACGAAGACTTGAACCCAATCCGTATCACCCATCATCCGGATCAGAATGATTTTTTGCGGCGGCGCTTTGCTTCTTTCTTAGCGGCCCGGCGTGCCTTTTTACCGGTTTTTTTTTGGCCCGTTTTTTTTTGCGTCCGGCCAGTTTGTTGCGGATTTCTTCCTGGTATTTTGAAATTGCAGAGTATGAAAAATAATATCCGAAAAAAGCCAGGGGCAACCCGACGACAATGCCGCCGACAATCAGGAATAGAAAAATTTCGGGTGTTTTTTGCAGCATTATACTGATTGTCGAATAGTGAAGGTCGGTATGCAGTTCGGGGATTTTTTCAATGCCCAAGCATAACGTGCCTGTGAAGTAGGTAATGCCGTATATGAAGGGGGCGGTGAAAGGATCGGTGACCCAGACACCTATTGCAGCGGAAATTTTATTCCATTTAAAAAGGGCCGCAAAAAATATTGCGATAACGGTATGCAGTCCTATGAAAGGCGTCATACTGACAAAAAGTCCCAGGGCCATACCCAAAGCGATTTCTTTGGGAGTTCCCCGGATTTTGAGAAAGCGGTTATACGTTTTTTGGAATGTTTGTGTAATTCTGTTTTTTGATTGTTTTTTTGTGATCATACCCCTCTTAACTCGGAATTACTCCCGTTTCTCTCCAACCAGGCTCGCTCCAGCGCATTCCGACAGGTATCATAGCCAAATCCCCTGGTTTTTAAAAAACTAAATAGTTTTGATTTAAATTGCGATCCGTTCAGGCTTTGCCAGCGTTTGAGATGCCCTTGAATTGCCTTCCAGGCAGCTTTGTCATCGTCAAATTCGTGCAGTATGTTTTCGATGACGGCATCGGCAACGCCCCTTTGCCTGAGCTCAAAGCCAAGGGCAAAAGCGCTTCTCGGTCGGAAGTGCATGCGGTTTTCGATCCATAAACGGGCATACGTTCTGTCATCAAGATAGTTTTGTTCTGCCAGTCGATCGATGGTTTTTTGCACGACATCCGGCCCATACCCCTTGCCTGTCAAAAAGACCCGGGTTTCATGTATGCTTCGAGGCCGGCGGGTCAGATACCGGACGGCACTGTTATAGGAACGGGGGAATTCATCCCGTTGCAGCAATTGATCGATCCGGGCCGATTCGATGAGACAGCCTTTTTTAAGATCAAGGGCCGCTGAGAGACTCAGGGAAAATGCGTATTTATCCTCCAGAAATACGCTCACCCGCTGCCGGTTATTCTTCTGAATTTTCAGATCGGTGATCTTTTTTTTCATCTGTTATGGGATGAACGATCGGTGGGGGCATAGTCCGCATCTTTTTTTTTCTCTGCAAGGTTGTTGTTAAGGGTATCTAAGGATGCATTTATCTTTGTCAGCTGCTCTATGATATTTTCCTCCCTTTCAACCGGGTATGCCCGATTTTGGCTGGGAATTCCGATTTGCCCGGCAATTTCATCCAGTTTGATGCCCAGTGTTACAATAAAATAAAGCAGCAGGATAAATGCGAAATTTTCATCACGCCAGTCAAGGAACCATGCTCCGATAATGGCGATAATGACAAAAATTGCGGTCGTTAAAGAGTATGGATTTTTCATAGGACAGGTCAGCCACCAATGTGCCCGGATTGTATTTTTATTGTGTACCCTTCACAGATTCCGGGGTTACCGTTCCGGGTTACTCTCATCCGTATCGGATTCCTTCCACCGGATTCATCCGGGACGCATAGCCGGCCGGATACAATGTGGCCAGAAGACAGATGGCCAGGGTCACGGTGCCGATAATAAACAGGTCAAGGGGTTCCAGTTGTACGGGTAGCGAGGAAAAATAATAGACGTCGTTGGGGAGTTTAATGAATTTATAACGTTTGAGCAGAGTGCACACGCACAATCCAAGGGCCGTACCCAAAAGAGTACCTGTCAGGCCGATGAGCATTCCCTTGAAAACGAATATTTTTTTAATGCTTTGGTTGGTTGCGCCCATTGCCTTTAGTATGGATATGTCCCGCATTTTTTCCATGACCATCATGATCAGGGCTGCTGTGATATTAAAAGCGGCGACCAGCACTATCAGCGCAAGGATAATAAACATGACAATTTTTTGCAGCTTAAGAGAGATAAAAAGGTTTCGATTCATGGCCATCCAGTCCCTGGCCCAGTAGGGGAATCCAAGGGTGGTAACGATTTTTTCTGCAATTTCTCCGGCCTTGAAGATATCCGTTACGCCGGCTTCAATCCCCGTGACGGCGTCATCCATTCCCAAAAGCTTCTGGGCGTCTGTGATATGAAGGTAGACAAGGGATTTATCATACTCGAACATGCCGGATGAAAAGATACCGGCCACTTCAAAAGGCCGCATTCCAGGTATGTGAGTAATGGCGGAATTTGTTGTGCCGGCATGAATCAGGTAGACCCGGTCGCCTTTTGCAGCCTTCAGGTTTTTTGCCAGTTCCTTGCCCAGTATAATCCGGGGTAACCTGCCTTTTGATGGTTGTTTCTCAGTGTGAATCAAACAGCTTTTAAGGGAGCGGGATTTTGCGTCCTTGATGACCATTTGAGACAGATGCGGGTCGATTCCCCGTACAATCACTCCGGATGCCCCGGATGCGGACCTCAGCATCATCTGGGAGTAGACAAAGGGCGATGCCGACTTGATATCCTTGAACTCTTTAATTGTCTTTAACACCGGGTGATAATCGGCAAACGGGCCGTTATAGCGCATGATGATAATATGGGAATCTATTCCGGCAATACGGGTTTTCAGGTCGGATTCGGCCCCGGACATGACTGCAATGACAATAATCAGGGTCATCACTCCGATCATGATGCCGACGGCGGACAGGACAGTGATCATCGAGATAAACGACTGTTTCTGCTTTGATTTCAAATATCGTTGGCTTATAAACCATTCAAATGACATGCGTTGATCCTTAAAATTGAATCAGTAAACAGTGGAAAATACAAAATTAAGAATTAGGCAACTATATAACCGCAGGACCTTCGTAGCGCCGTTTCAGCTTGCCGCTGAACCCGGCTCGATCCATCTTCACAGCACGGGGCAATGTTTTGAGTATCTCCTTTGCCGTAGTGCCGTCTTCACCTTGCCGGGCTGCCGCCAGGTCACCGGCCAGACCGTGAATGA